>JBAXCT010000032.1:0-13527 GCA_037141375.1 Chthoniobacterales bacterium
GAAGCAAGGCAAGCGCGAGGCGCGTGGAAAACTTTTGTTGAGCGAGGGGGGATGGGGTTTGCATGGGGTGGTTTGACGCGGCGGATGGGGAGGAGAAAGAGGAAGGACTATGACAAAGTTGTGGCATGACGGATCTTGTGGTGGTCAAGGGACGCGATGCCGAGGCACCAACGCCGAGTTGGGGATGTTGTTCTGATATGGGGTGTACTACGCATTGACTATAAGTATTAGGCATGTGCGCGCAACTTTTTTTTTGCGCCGAAACGGTCGTATGGGGTGACGAAATGGGCATAAGCTATGCCGGAGTGGTCGCCCAAGAAAGCGCGTTGAGAGCCCGAACAAGGGGGAGACAGCCGAAGACAATCGAGAGGTTGAAAGCCAATGACTTGTTACGGGTGAAGTCACCCCACCTTCCCAAAAAAGGATATGCCTCTCATGTTATGAGTGCAACCGCTCTGCGGCCACTCGTAATAGCAGCACGGCAATCGTTCCCGATTACCTGTTCCCTATTAATTACGATATCGGCCCAAAGCTATCGGTTCGTGTTTTGCCACTGGTGGCGATGGTCGTCGCGACAATCTCTGTTCAGTCCAGATCCTCGGGGAGGTTGAGTATACCAGCGTCCCCACGCTTACGCTTTTTTGACTGCCGCTCCTATTAGGGTCCGCTGGTTGCCTTTGGGCTATCTTCGCCCCGCAGCTGCGGGACTCCGGTTCGCAGCGGGCCCTTGCCTTTCTGGTCAAGGGTTGCAGTCGGTTGCCGCTTTGAGACTGCGGAAGGGGGCGGATCAGCTTTCCGGCAGGGTCAGGCCGAAGAAGTCCCGGGCGTTGTCGTAGCAGACGGCGCGGACCAGGCCGGCCTGCAGCTCGTGGTCGTCGGGAATGAGCCCCGCCTCGACATCGGCGCCGATCGTCTGGCAGAGGATGCGGCGGAAGTATTCGTGGCGCGGGAAGCTCATGAAGCTGCGGGAGTCGGTGAGCATGCCGACGAAGCGGCTGAGGAGCCCGGTGTTCGAGAGCGCATTGAGCTGCAGCTCGATGCCCTCTTTCTGGTCGAGGAACCACCAGCCGCTGCCGAACTGGATTTTTCCCGGGATGCCGTCGCCCTGGAAGCAACCCGCCAAGGTGGACACGGCGTAGTTGTCCGCGGGGTTGAGATTGTAGAGCACCATGCGCGGGAGGGCGCCCTCGGAGTCGAGCGCATCGAGATACCTGCCCAGGGCATCGACCTGCGGCCAGTCGCCAATGCCATCGAAGCCGGTATCGGGCCCGATGGCGCGCATGGCCCGGGTGTTGTTGTTGCGCCGCGCCCCGAAGTGCAGCTGCTTGGTCCATCCCTTCTCCGCATCGAGCCGGCCGAAGTAGACCATGAGGAAGGAGGCAAACTTGCGGTGCTGTTCCGGCGAAGCCGCCTGCCCGGACCGGGCGCGGTCGAAGATGGCGATCGCCTCGGCCTCGGAGCAAAAATCGGCGTAGCAGATCTCCAGGCCGTGGTCGGACATCCGGCCGCCGATGGCGTGGAAGGCATCGTGGCGCTGGCGCAGCGCGTCGAGCAGCCCGGCGAAAGATCCGGTATCCACACCGGAGCGCGCGGCGAGCAGATCGCACCAGGGTCCGAAGATGGCGGGGTCATCGACGCGCAGGGCTTTGTCGGGACGGAAGGTCGGATACACGCGCGTGGCTCCCCCGGCCTCGGCGATAC
Source organism: Chthoniobacterales bacterium (assembly GCA_037141375.1). Classification (GTDB taxonomy): domain Bacteria; phylum Verrucomicrobiota; class Verrucomicrobiia; order Chthoniobacterales; family JACTMZ01; genus JACTMZ01. The sequence goes on from JBAXCT010000032.1 coordinate 1,702, forward strand.
GCCGGTGCGCGGCGAGATCATCGGTCGGGTCGTCGGTCGTGCAGACGATCTGCACGCGGCATTTTTCGAGGATGCCGCGGGTGCTGAACTCCGGCGTAGCGAGGCGTTCGGCGGCGAGGTCCCAGATGGCATCGGCGGTGGACGGGCTGATGAGTCCGTCGAAGCCGAAGTAGCGTTTGAGCTCGAGGTGGCTCCAGTGGTAGAGCGGATTGCGCAGGGTGTGCGGAACGGTGGCGCACCAAGCGTCGAACTTCTCCCGGGGCGTCGCCTCCCCCGTGCAGAATTTTTCCGCCACGCCGTCGGCCCGCATGGCGCGCCATTTGTAGTGGTCGCCGGCCAGCCAGATGGAAAAGAGGTCGGGGAAGCGGCGGTCGTCGGCGATCTCCTGCGGCGGCAGGTGGCAGTGGAAGTCGATGATCGGCAACTCGGCCGCGACCCCGTGGTAGAGGCGGCGCGCCGTCTCGCCCTGCAGCAGAAAATCGTCGTGGATGAAACTCATCTCAGATCGACATGGCGGCGAAACCGCCGTCCACGATCATCTCCGTGCCGGTGATGAAGCTACCCGCCTCGGAGGCCAGGAGCAGAGTGGCGCCGACCAGTTCCCTCGCCTCGCCGAAGCGCTTCATCGGCGTGCGGTTCATGATGGAGGCCACACGCTCGGGGGTGAGCACCTTGCGGTTCTGCTCGGCCGGGAAAAAGCCGGGCACGAGGATATTGACCCGCAGCCCGTGCGGCGCCCATTCGCGGGCCAGGTTCTTCGAGAGATTGTGCACCGCGGCCTTGGTCGCGGAGTAAATGAAGACGCGCGAGAGCGGCACGACGCCGGACATCGATCCGAGGTTGATGATGCTGCCGCCGCCGTCGGCGATCATGCGCGCGCCGAAAATCTGGCAACCGGCCACCACGCTCTTGAAATTCAGGCCGATGATGCGGTCGAGTTCTTCATCGGAGATGTCGAGGAAAGGCGTCGCGCTGTTGACGCCGGCGCCGTTGACGAGGATGTCGACCTTGGGCGAAGTGGCATAGACGCGCGCGGCGAGCGCCTCGAGCTCGGCCCGCGAGGTGACCTCGCAAGGCTCGAACCGCGCGGTGCCGCCCGCCGAACGGATCGCATCCAAGCGCTTCTCCGCCTTGGCCGCGTCGCGCCCCACGATGACCACCTGCGCTCCGGCCGCCGCCAGCCCCTCGGCCATGGCGCCGCAGAGTTCGCCGGTGCCGCCGATGACAACCGCCGTTTTCCCCGCGAGGGAAAACAATTTGTCGCAAAACGAATCCATAGTCGTCAGGCCGTTATGACGGTAAAGTCCGAGACCTGCCACGGTTTTTCCCCGCACTCGTGTGTGAGGTGCGCGAAGCCTTCGATCTCGGCCGGTGAGAAAAGCAGACCGCCATGCTCGTCGGTGAGCTTGGCCGCCTTGGCCTCGAGCTGTCCGGGCAGCAGGCACGCCTCGTTGCCGGGGCCGAGCACGTCGGCGAGGCAGGCGCGGAGATTTTCCGCCTGCGTGCGGCCGCACGCGTAATCGTGTCCGTGCAGCGCCTCGGGATGGATGCACTGGAAGAAAAAAGTCGAGCCGCGCTTCTCGCCGGGCTCACCCTTGGCCGTGCCGCGGATGGAGGGCAGGCCGCCGCCGATGAAGGCGGCATAAAGTTCGTCGATGAGGCCGAGCCCGTAGCCCTTGTGCGCGCCGAAGGGCAGGAGCGCGACCGCCTTGTTCGGATCGGTCGTCGGCTGGCCTTCGGCATCGACCGCCCAACCGGGAGCGAGCGACTTGCCTTCGCGGGCGAGCTGCTGCACGCGGCCCATGGCGACGGTCGAGGTGGCCCAGTCGATGACGATGGGAAATCCCACCGCATCCTGCGTGGGGAAGCCCCACGAATGCGGGTTGGTGCCCATGGTCGGCGTCTTGCCGCCGAAGGGGACAACCTCGGAGGTCGCCGAGGTGCAATTGGTGTAGGCGATGTAGCCCTTGAGCGCGGCGTCGATCACATAGCCGCCGCCCCAGAGGTAATGCGTGGCATTGTCCACGCTGACCATGCCGATGCCGTATTGGTCGGCCAGCTCCATGCAGCGCTCCATCGCGCGGTAGGCGACGGCCTGACCGAGCTTGTGGTGTCCATCCCACGCCTCGGCTGCGGCGAAGCGCGAGGGGAGTTTTTCGATCTGCGCGCCGGGCGTCCAGCGCCCGACCTTGCTGCCGAAGAGGTCGTCGAGGTGCAGCGCCTTGAGCGCGTTGTGCGTGCGGATGCCGTGGCGAGTCGCGCTGTGGCAGAACCGAGCGGCATCTGCCGCCTCATCTGCGGTGTAGCCGCGCGCGCGGAAGGCGCGGGCTACAAGGTCATCGTGCTTCTCCGCCGGAACAATGCACCACGTGTCGGCCATAAAATCAGGCCTCGTGCTGCTGGTGGTCGCCGACCCAGTCGTAGTGGAAAAATTTTCCCTTCGGCTGGTCGAGGCGCTCGTAGGTGTGGGCGCCGAAGTAGTCACGCTGCGCCTGCAGCAGGTTGGCCGGCAGGCGGGCGGAGCGGTAGCTGTCGAAGTAGGCGAGCGAGGCGCTGAAGGCCGGGGTCGGGAGGCCCGAGAGCGCGGCGTTGGAAACGACGGTGCGCCAGTTGGCCTGCGTGCGTTCGATGACGTCCTTGAAATACGGATCGAGCAGCAGATTGGGCAGCGCCTCGTTGCGATCGAAGGCCTCTTTGATCCTCTGCAGGAAGCGTGCGCGGATGATGCAACCGCCGCGCCAGATCATGGAGATCTCGCCGAAGTTGAGCTTCCATCCCTGCTCCTGCGCCATGGCCCGCATGAGGGCGAAGCCCTGCGCATACGAGCAGATCTTCGAGGCGTAGAGCGAGTCGCGCACCGCGTCGATCAGCTGCTGCTTCTCGCCGGGGAAATGCGGGGCGGGGCCGGAGAGAATTTTCGCGGCTTCGACCCGCTCCTCCTTGAGGGCGGAGATGCAGCGGGCGAAGACCGCCTCGGACATGGTCGAGATGGGAATGCCGAGGTTGAGACCGTCGGTCACCGTCCACTTGCCGGTGCCCTTCTGGCCCGCGCGGTCCATGATCACATCGACGATGGGCTGGCCGGTCACCGGATCCTTGACCGCGAGGATGATGGCCGTGATTTCGATGAGGAAGGAATCGAGGTCGCCCGCGTTCCACGAGGCGAAGGCCTGCTGGGTTTCTTCGACCGAGAGCTGGAGACCGTGGCGCAGGATGTTGTAGGCCTCGCAGATGAGCTGCATGTCGCCGTATTCGATGCCGTTGTGGACCATCTTGACGAAATGGCCGGCGCCGTTGGGCCCGATGTAGGTCGTGCAGGGCACGCCGCCCTCGATCGGATGGCCGGGCTTGGCCCCGTCGAGAGGCTTGCCGGTCGTCGCGTCCACTTTGGCCGCGATGGCGTTCCAGACCGGAGCCAGCTCCTGCCAGGACGACTCGGAGCCGCCGGGCATGAGGCTCGGACCGAACCGCGCGCCCTCTTCGCCGCCGGACACGCCGGAACCGATGAAGCGCAGACCCTTGGCCGCGAGATCCTTCTCCCGGCGGATGGTGTCGGTCCAAAGCGCGTTGCCGCCGTCGATGATGATGTCGTCCGGATCAAGCAGGGGCACGAGGCCGTCGATCACCGCGTCGGTCGCCTTGCCGGCCTGCACGAGGATGACCATGCGGCGCGGGCGTTTGATCGACTGGACGAAATCTTCGAGGGTGAGCGCCGCATGCAATCCGCCGGGCGTGCCGGGGTTGTCCTTGACGAACTCCTCGGTCTTCGACGTCGTGCGGTTGTAGACCGAGATGCGGAAGCCGTGGTCGGCGATGTTGAGGGCGAGGTTTTGTCCCATCACGGCCAGGCCGATGAGACCGATGTCGGAGAGTTGGTTGGACATAGATTTTTACAGTTTGTTGGCCTGGGCGACCGCGGGCTGGCCCGAGAGCACGTTGATCATGTTCTGCGCAGCCATGTTGGCCTGGCGTACGACGCTCTCGTGGGTGCGCGAGCCGATGTGAGGCGTGATGACTGTGCCGCGGCACCTGAGCAGCGGGTGGTCGGCCGGGGGCGGTTCCTCGTCGAGGACATCGGCGCCGTAGCCGGCGATCTCCTTCGCATCGAGCGCGGCGGCCAGCGCGGCGCTGTCGACCAATTCGCCCCGCGCGCAATTGAGCAGGACGGCGTTCTTTTTGAAAAGTTTGAGGCGCGCCGCGTTGATGAAGTGCTTCGTCTCGGGCGTGAGGTTCATGTGGAGCGAAACAATGTCGCTGCGGCGGATAAGATCGTCCACGTCCGCCACGTGCTCGATGCCGTGCTTTTTGGCGAACTCCTCGTCCCAGTAAAGGTCGAAGCCGAGGACATTCATGCCGAAGGCGCGGGCGCGGATCGCAACCTCCTTGCCGATGCGGCCGAGCCCGGCGATGCCGATGGTCTTGCCCATCAACTCATAGCCGGTGAGCCGCTTCCACTGGCCGGCGCGCACGGTGATGGCCTGCTCGACGATGTCGCGGTAGATGGCGAGAAGAAGTCCGAAGGTGTGCTCGGCCACCGTGGTGTGATTGACGCCGGGGCAGAAGGTCACCGGGATCTTCAAGTCGGTCGCCGCAGCCACATCCACCTTGTCGAGGCCGATGCCGTACTTGGCCACAACCTTGAGGCGGGGCAGCGATTTTTCCATCACCGCGCGGGTGATGGCGTCATCACCGCAGAGGAAGGCATCAAAATCACCAACCAACTCCAGCATGCGCGACTCAGGAAGCGGACCGCGCTCGCGCGTGATCTCGAAGCCAGTCTGCGCCAGCAAGTCGTGGTGCGGTCCGGGGGTGTCTTGAAACGAAGTCGTGGTGAGAAGAATACGCATAAGAAGTGGTCAGAAATCGGCGAGGAACCCGTCATTCCAGCCCCTGCCGGACGACGTTTGGCAAGGGGTGTTTTTAGCAGGAGGGCGCGGTTGCGGCGAGCACAGATTGAGCCCCGTCACGGAGAAACATCAGACGACAGCGATCCAATGCTCGATCTCCTCGAAAGTCTTGCGGCCGCAGTTGCGCTCGTGGCGCAGCAACTGGAGAACATCGGCCCGCTTGGCCTGCTCCCGCGTCGAGATCTTGTGGCGCCCGAGCGCATTGACTGCGCGCGCCGAGAGTTCAGTCAGCTCCTTCGAACCGGCGAGCGACTTGAGCGAACGGCGGTGGCGCGACAGCATGAGCGAGGCCGCCTGCGGAGTGACTTTGAATTGGCTGGAAATTTCACGGAACGAATATCCCAAACCGCGGAGGACCGCGATCTCACGCACGCGTTGCGGGAGAGATTCGATGGTGTCGGACGCAGCTGGAAGACCAGCTTCATTGTTGGCAGAGATATCGTAGGTCACGCCTGTAATAAATATGAAATTCGGCCGGATAGAGGAAGATAGAGAAGCGTACTAAACAGCACAAAAACGACTTTCTTTTCCATGCTGGAGGCGGGGACCTCGCATGGTCAGGGTCGGCCGGTGGGGCTCAGGGCAGGTTGCTCGAGCCCATCAGAAAGCGATCGCACTCGCGGGCGGCGGCGCGTCCTTCGTTGATAGCCCAGACGACGAGACTCTGTCCACGGCGCATGTCCCCCGCGGCGAAAACGCCGGGGACGCTGGTGGCGAAGGAGCCGTATTCGGCCTTCACGTTGGAGCGTTCGTCGGTCGCCAGCTTGAGCGCCTCGACCAGCGGCTTCTCCGGTCCGAGGAAGCCCATGGCGAGCAGCACGAGCTGCGCCGGGATCACCTTCTCGGTGCCGGGCACATCCTTCGGCACATAGCGGCCGGAGGCGTCGAGCGCCCACTCGATCTGCACCGTGTGGATCTCCTTGATGCGGCCCTGCTCGTCGCCGATGAATTTTTTCGCCGTGGTGCAATAGACCCGCGGATCGTCGCCGAAGATCGCAGCGGCTTCCTCCTGCCCGTAGTCCATGCGGTAGATCTTGGGCCACTCGGGCCACGGATTCCCCGGCGCGCGCGTGGCCGGAGGCTTAGGGAGAATTTCCAACTGCGTGACGCTCCGGCAACCTTGGCGGATCGACGTGCCGACGCAATCCGTGCCGGTGTCGCCGCCACCGATGACGACGACGTCGCGGTCCTGGGCCGAGAGCGTGGCCGGAACCTGCGTGCCGTCGAGAAGGCACTTGGTGTTGGTGGTGAGAAATTCCATCGCGGGGAAGATCCCTTCGAGGGTGCGTCCATCGAGCGGGAGATCGCGCGCCTGGGTGGCGCCGCAGCAGAGGACGACCGCATCGAAATCCTGCGCGAGCTTCGCGGCGGGATAAGATCCGCCGACGTCGGCATTGACGACAAACTCGATCCCTTCGGCCGCGAGGAGATCGACGCGGCGCTGGACGATGTCCTCCTTGTCCAGCTTCATGTTCGGGATGCCGTAGGTGAGCAGTCCGCCGATGCGGTCGGCCCGCTCGAGCACGGTGACGAGATGCCCTGTTTTGTTGAGCTGATCGGCACAGGCGAGTCCGGCCGGACCGGAACCGACCACGGCGACTTTTTTGCCCGTGCGGTGCTTGGGCGGATGCGGCACGACCCAGCCCTCGGCGAAACCTTTCTCGATGATGGAAAACTCGATGTTCTTGATCGTGACGGGCGGCTCGATGATGCCGAGCACGCAGGCGCCCTCGCAGGGAGCGGGGCAGACGCGGCCGGTGAACTCGGGGAAGTTGTTCGTCTTGTGCAGACGGTCGAGCGCCTCCCGCCAGAGGCCGCGGTAGACGAGATCGTTGAACTCGGGGATGAGGTTGTTGATCGGGCAGCCGCTGGTCGCGCCGTTGATGATCGTGCCGGTCTGGCAGAACGGCGTGCCGCAGTCCATGCAGCGCGCGCCCTGATCACGCAGCTTTTGATCAGGCGTGTGGTCGTGAAACTCGTCCCAATCGCGGATGCGCTCTTTGGGTGAACGATCCCGCGGCAGTTCGCGGGTGAACTCCATGAATCCTGTCGGCTTGCCCATAAATCAGTTGCCCCCCGCCCGCGCGAGGTCGCGCGCATTTTCCTGGAACGCGGCCATGACGGCCTCGTCGCCGCTCAGGCCGGACGCGATGACGCGATCCATGGCCATGAGCACCCGCTTGTAGTCCTTCGGGAGGACCTTGATGAATTTTTTCAGCGACTCGTCCCACGAGTCCAGTATGCCGCGGGCGCGCTGGCTGCCGGTCAGTTCGGCGTGGCGCTCGACCATACCCTTGAGGTCGGCGATGTCGTCCGCATTCTCCAACCGATCAAGATCGACCATGGAGATATTGCAGCGCGTGTGGAAGTCACCCGTCGCATCGTAGATGTAGGCGATTCCGCCCGACATGCCGGCGGCGAAATTGCGTCCGGTCGGACCGAGCACGACCACGCGGCCGCCGGTCATGTATTCGCAACCATGGTCGCCGACCGCCTCGACGACGGCTTTCACCCCGCTGTTGCGCACGCAGAAGCGCTCGCCGGCCATCCCGCGGATGTAGGCCTCGCCGCCGGTCGCGCCGTAAAAGGCCACGTTGCCGATGATGATGTTGTCCTCGGGCACGAAGGAAGATTCCGCGGGCGGGCAGACAATGATCTTGCCCCCGCTGAGGCCCTTGCCGACGTAATCGTTGGCGTCGCCCTCGAGACGCAGGGTCAATCCCGAAGGCGCGAAGGCCCCGAAGCTCTGCCCGGCCGAGCCGACGAAATCCAGCGAGATGGTGTCCGCAGGCAGCCCAGCGATGCCGTGGGCCTTGGAGATCTCGTAGCCGAGGATGGTGCCGACCACGCGGTTCGTGTTCTTGATCGGGAGGCGCGAATGCACCTTCTTGCCGTGCGTAATGGCCGGCTCGCAAATTTTGAGCAGCGTCGTGATGTCGAGCGACTTCTCGATCCCGTGATCCTGCTTCATCGTGCAGAAGCGTCCAACGTCGTCGGCCACATCCGGCGTGAAAAGAATGCGCGAGTAGTCGAGTCCGGCGGCCTTCCAGTGATCGATGGCCTTGCGCATGGCGAGGCGGTCGACGCGACCGACCATCTCCTCGACGGTGCGGAAGCCGAGCTTGGCCATGAGTTCGCGCACTTCGGTGGCGATGAAGCGCATGAAGTTGACGACATGGTCGGCGTCGCCGGTGAATTTTTTGCGCAGCTCGGGATCCTGGGTGGCCACGCCGACCGGGCAGGTGTTGAGGTGGCAGGCGCGCATCATGATGCAGCCCATGACGACGAGCGGCGCGGTGGCGAAGCCGAACTCCTCGGCGCCGAGCAACGCGCCGATGATGACATCGCGGCCGGTTTTCAGCTGTCCGTCGACCTCGACCACAATGCGGCTGCGAAGGTTGTTGAGCAGAAGGGTCTGGTGCGTCTCGGCCAGGCCGAGTTCCCACGGCATGCCCGCGTGCTGCACGCTGGAGAGAGGCGAGGCGCCCGTGCCGCCGTCATAACCGCTGACCAGCACGACATCCGCGTGAGCCTTGGCCACGCCGGCGGCGACTGTGCCGACGCCGACTTCGCTGACGAGCTTCACCGAAACGCGCGCGTGACGGTTGGCATTTTTGAGATCGTGGATCAGCTCCGCGAGATCCTCGATCGAGTAGATGTCGTGGTGCGGGGGCGGCGAGATGAGCCCAACGCCCGGCGTGGAGTGGCGAACCTTGGCGATCCACGGATAAACCTTGGTGCCGGGCAGTTGCCCGCCCTCGCCCGGCTTGGCTCCCTGCACGATCTTGATCTGCAGTTCCTTGGCCTGAGAGAGGTAGTAGCTGGTCACGCCGAAGCGGCCGGAGGCGACCTGCTTGATCGCGCTGTTTTTCGAATCGCCGTTGGGCATCACGCTGTAGCGGTCGGGATCCTCTCCCCCCTCGCCCGTGTTGCTCTTGCCGCCGATGCGGTTCATCGCGACGGCCAGGGTCTCGTGCGCTTCCTGACTGATCGAACCGTAGGACATGGCGCCGGTCTTGAATCGCTTCATGATCGACTCGACGGATTCGACCTGCTCGATCGGGATGCCGCCGTTCTCCGGAAATTCCAGATCGATGAGCCCGCGCAGGGTGGAGAGCTTCTGCGACTGGTCGTTGACCGAGTTCGTGTATTTGCGGAACGCATCCATGTTCCCCGTGCGGCAGGCGTGCTGCAGAAGGTGGATGGTGGTCGGGTTGAAAGCGTGGTGCTCGCCGTCGTGGCGCCATTTGTAAAGTCCACCGGGGTCAAGAACCTCGTCGCGGTAGTCGCGTCCAGGCCAAGCCCGCAGGTGGCGCATGGTCGCCTCGCGGGCGATCCCGTCGATGCCGATGCCCTCGATGCGCGAGGCGGTCCACTTGAAATACTTGTCCACCACCTCGCTGTTGAGCCCGACCGCCTCGAAAATCTGCGCGCCGCGATAGCTCTGGATGGTCGAAATACCCATCTTCGACATCGTCTTCACGATGCCCTTGGCCGCGGCCTTGATGTATTGCTTGACCGCCTTCTGCGGGTCGATGCCGGTGAGTTTCCCGCGGCGGATGACATCCTCGATCGACTCGAAGACGAGATACGGGTTGATCGCCCCCGCGCCGTAGCCGGTGAGCAGGGCGAAGTGGTGCACCTCGCGCGGTTCGCCTGACTCGATAACGAGGCCGACCTTGGTGCGGGTCCCGTTTTCGATCAGGTGATGGTGAAGGCCCGAGACGGCAAGCAGCGCCGGGATCGGGGCGAGTTCCTCGGTCACGCCGCGGTCGCTCAGGATGAGAATGTTCGCACCCGAGGCGATCAGCCGGTCGGCCTCCTTGAAAAGTTGGCCCAGCGCCTGGTCCATGGCGGCGCCCCCGCCCTTCACGTCGTAGAGGATCGGCAGCGTGACGGATTTGAAGCCCGGACGATCGAGCGCGCGCAGTTTTTCCAACTCCTCGTTGCTGATGACCGGCGAGGACAGCTGGATCTGGCGGCAACTCTCCGCGGTCGGCTCGAGCAAGTTTCTCTCGGGGCCGAGCGTGGTGATGGTGGAGGTGACGATTTCCTCGCGGATCGAATCGATCGGCGGGTTGGTCACCTGGGCGAAGAGCTGCTTGAAATAATTGTAGAGCAACTGCGGCTTGTCGGAGAGCGTGGCCAGGGGCGAGTCGTTGCCCATCGATCCGATCGGCTCGACGGCGGTGCGCGCCATCGGCTCGATGATCATGTTCAAATCTTCCTGCGTGTAGCCGAAGGCGAACTGCCGCGTGGTGACGGTGTCGTGGTCGGGATGCGCGGGCTCCGCCCCGGCGGGCAGCTCCTCGAGCTTGACCAAATTGTCCTTGAGCCAATTTCCGTAGGGCTCGGCCTTGGCCAAGGTGCTTTTGATCTCCTCGTCCGCGATGATGCGGCCCTCCTTCGTGTCGATGAGGAAGATGCGGCCGGGCTGCAGGCGGCCCTTCGACTCCACACGCTCGGGCGCGATGTCGAGCACGCCGACCTCCGAGGCCATGATGACGAGGTCGTCCTTGGTCACGTAGTAGCGGCAGGGGCGCAGTCCGTTGCGATCGAGCACGGCGCCGATCTGCGTGCCGTCGGTGAAAGCCACGGCGGCAGGACCGTCCCACGGCTCCATCAGGCTCGCATGGTATTCGTAGAAATCGCGCTTGGCCTGCGGCATGGACTCATTCCCGGACCACGGCTCGGGGATCATCATGCAGGCGACATGGGCCAGCGGGCGCCCCGAGAGCACGAGGAACTCGAAGCAGTTGTCGAACATGGCCGAGTCGCTGCCGTCCTGGTGGATGATGGGCTTGAGCTTGTCGATGTCCTCGCCGTAGAGCGGCGACGCGAGTTGCGCCTCGCGCGCGTGCATCCAGTTGACGTTGCCGCGCAGCGTGTTGATCTCTCCATTGTGAGCGACGTAGCGGTAGGGATGAGCACGCTCCCAGCTCGGGAAGGTGTTCGTGCTGAAGCGCGAGTGGACCAGCGCCAGAGCGCTGTCCATGCGCGGGTCGGACAGATCGGGGTAATACTCGGCCACCTGCGGCGGGGTGAGCATGCCCTTGTAGATGAGCGTGCGGGCCGAGAAGCTGGGGATGTAGAAAAAGCTGCCGCCGGGCATCCCGCCGTAGCGGATTTCGTTGAAGAGGCGGCGGCGGATGACAAAAAGTTTCCGCTCGAAGGCGAGCTCGTCCTTGATCGACGACTTGCATCCGACGAAGGCCATGCGGACCTCGGGTTCCTCGGATTTTGCCGTCTCACCGAGGCCGGAGTTGTCGGTCGGCACGGTGCGCCAGCCGAGAAACTTCTGGCCCTCGGCCTTGACCACGCGCTCGAAGCGCTCCTCCATTTTTTGCCGCAGTTGCCTGTCCGGCGGCAGGAAGACCATGGCCACGCCATACTGCCCGGCGGGCGGGAGCGAGATATGCTCTTCCTTGGCCACCTCGCGCAAAAAGCTGTCGGGAAGCTGGATGAGGATCCCCGCGCCGTCGCCGGTGTTCTCCTCGAATCCGCACGCACCGCGGTGCTCGAGGTTGACCAGGATCTGCAGGCCCTGGCGGACGATCTCGTGGGACTTTTTGCCCTTCATGTTGACGACAAAGCCGACGCCGCACGATTCGTGTTCGAATTGCGGGTCGTAGAGGCCTTGGCGGACGGGTTGCTTCATTTGGATGGTCGTATTTTGAAATCGAGCGAACGGGTAAAAGTAGGGGAATCAGAGACAGGCGCAAACGAAATTTGCCCTGCGGCCCACAGATAAAGCAACGTCCGTGCCAATCCGGGCGGACGCGGTCTATTTTCGGCGGCCGCCAGGGCGGTCCGGCTTGCGCGCCGGGCGCCCGCTGGAGCGGGTGCGGGTGCGCTTTTCCGACTCGGGCCGCGCGCGGAGGTCGAGCAGGACCGGCAGCCCCGGATACTCGCGCACGCG
>JBAXCT010000033.1:0-13524 GCA_037141375.1 Chthoniobacterales bacterium
ATCCGGCAACGCTGGATGGTGCTCCTCGCCGTGCTCTGCGTCGCCGCGCTTGGCGTTTATAACTACCAGCGACTGCCGATCGATGCGGTTCCCGACATCACAAACATCCAGGTTCAGATTAACGCGGAGGCCCCCGGTTACTCGCCGCTCGAGGCGGAACAACGCATCACTTACATCGTCGAGACGGCGATGAGTGGCCTGCCCCACCTCGACTACACCCGATCGCTGTCGCGTTACGGGCTTTCCCAGGTCACGGTCGTCTTTAAAGACGGAACCGACATCTATTTCGGCCGCCAGATCATTGCGCAACGGCTGCAAGAACTCAGGAGCAGGCTTCCGCCCGGCATCGAACCCAGCATGGGACCGATCTCTACCGGACTCGGCGAAATCTACATGTATACCGTTGAGGCCCTCCCGAACGCCCTCGCAAAAAGCGGCCAACCCTTCACGCCGACCGACCTGCGGGAGATCCAGGATTGGGTCATTAAACCCCAGCTCCGCAATCTGGCCGGCGTCGTCGAAGTGAACACCATCGGTGGCTACGAGAAGCAGTTTCATGTCACCCCCTCCCCGGAGAAGCTCGTCGCCTTCGGCATCTCGCTGCGGGACCTCATGCAAGCGCTCGAGATGAACAACTCGAACGTCGGCGCGGGTTACATCGAGCGAAACGGCGAGCAATACCTGATCCGGATCCCTGGCCAGGTGAAAAACATGGCCGACATCGCGAACATCATCGTCACCCGCCGCGACGGAATGCCTATCCGTATCAGCGACGTCGCCGATGTCTTGCTCGGGAAGGAACTGCGGACCGGAGCGGCCACGGAAAATGGCGGGGAAGTCGTGCTCGGCACAGTCTTCATGCTCATCGGCGAAAATAGCCGGGCCGTCTCCGAGCGGGTCTCCGAGAAAATGAAGGAGATCAACAAGACTCTTCCCGAGGGGGTCGTCGCCAGGACAGTTTACAATCGCACCAACCTTGTCGATGCCACGATCGAGACCGTAAAACGCAATCTTTTTGAAGGAGCTATCCTTGTCATTGTCGTGCTCTTTCTATTACTCGGCAACATCCGTGCAGCGCTCATCACCGCGGCCGTCATCCCTCTTTCCATGCTGATGACGATCACCGCAATGGTCTCAACGCGCATCAGCGGCAACCTCATGAGCCTCGGAGCGTTGGACTTCGGGATCATCGTAGATGGCGCAGTCATCATCGTAGAGAATTGTATACGCCGGCTATCGGAGAAGCAGCACCAGAGCAAGCGACTGCTCGCCGTCGGCGAGCGATTCGATGTCGTTTTCGAAGCCACTCGCGAGGTCATCAAGCCGAGCACCTTTGGCGTCTTCATCATCATGGTGGTTTATCTGCCCATTCTTTCGCTCCAGGGCGTCGAGGGAAAAATGTTCCACCCCATGGCTTACACTGTCATGGCGGCACTCCTCGCCGCGATGATCCTCGCGGTGACGTTCGTGCCCGCGGCCGTTGCCATTTTCCTCCGCGGGAATATCTCGGAGAGGGAAAATCCTGTCATGCGCTTGGCACGGCGCATCTACGAACCGACGCTGCGCGCGGCCCTGGGCGCCCGAGTCGCAATTGTGACAAGCTCGATTGCGCTCGTTGCGATCTGTCTCCTCATGGCCACGCGCATGGGCAGCGAGTTCATCCCGAGTCTCGACGAGGGCGACATCGCCCTCCATGCCTTGCGCATTCCTGGGACAAGCCTCACGCAATCCGTGCAAATGCAGGACATGCTTGAGCGTCGGCTCAAGGAGTTTCCTGAGGTAAAGAATGTCTTCGCCAAAATCGGCACCGCCGAGATCGCCACCGATCCCATGCCGCCGAGCGTCGCCGATGGTTTCGTGATGCTCAAACCGCGCAGCGAGTGGCACCCGCACAAGCCAAAGTCAGAGCTGGTGGCCGAGATGGTCGCCGCTGTCGAAAAAGTACCGGGCAACAACTACGAATTCACCCAGCCGATCCAGATGCGCTTTAACGAACTTATTTCCGGTGTCCGCAGCGACGTCGCGGTGAAGGTTTTCGGCGACGACATGGAGATCCTCAACGAGACCGCCGAGCGCATCGAGGCCGTACTCCAGAAGGTACCGGGAGCTGCCGACGTGAAGACGGAACAAACCACCGGCCTGCCACTTCTCACGATCGAACTCGACCGCGAAAAAATGGCCCGCTACGGGCTCAACGTCTCCGACGTGCAAGAGGTTGCCGAGATTGCCCTCGGCGGCAAGGAGGCCGGCGAGGTCTTCGAAGGCGACCGGCGCTTTGCCATTCTCCTTCGTCTTCCCGAGAGCATGCGCACCGATCTGGCTGCGCTCCGCCGCATCCCCGTCCCGCTTCCCGATATGGAGCAGGCCACACCTGTTTCCGACCATACTGGCGGAGCGCTGCGGGCGACCGACACGCTCCCGCTTGGCGAAATCGCCACCATAAAAATTGCGCCCGGACCGAATCAGGTCAGCCGCGAAAACGGGAAGCGCTTGGTGGTCGTAACAGCCAACGTGCGGGGCATCGACATGGCAACCTTCGTGGCTGACGCACAGAGGAAAATTGAAGCGGAGGTGAAAATCCAGCCCGGCTACTGGATCAGTTGGGGCGGGCAATTCGAAAATTTGATCTCCGCCAGCAAGCGACTCCAGATTGTTGTTCCGGTCACTCTACTGCTCATCCTTCTGCTTCTCTTCGGGGCCTTCGGCTCGATGAAGGATGCCCTTCTTGTCTTCACCGGCGTGCCGATGGCTCTCACTGGCGGCATCCTGGCGCTCTGGCTGCGCGGCATTCCACTTTCGATTTCGGCAGGGGTGGGATTCATCGCCCTCAGCGGCGTCGCCGTGCTCAACGGCGTCGTGATGATCTCCTTCATCAAGACGCTCCGCGATAAGGGCGCAACGCTGGACGACGCCATCTTTCGGGGCTCAGTCACCCGCCTTCGGCCGGTCCTGATGACCGCGCTGGTCGCCTCGCTCGGATTCGTCCCCATGGCGATCGCGAACGGACCGGGAGCCGAGGTGCAGCGTCCGCTGGCCACGGTCGTCATCGGTGGCATCATCTCCTCGACGCTACTCACCCTTGTCCTGCTTCCTGTCCTTTACCGCATTTTCAACGTCGAAAACTCTGCCGCCGGCAGCGGGATGGCCCAACCGAACCTAACCGAGGCCTAAAAGTCGTCTCGCCCGCCTGCAAACCGTCGTGCTCGCAGGCAATGCGCTGGGCGTCGCGGCTCTTTTCTTTGATGATGCAGCGGGTGCGCTTCTCCCCTAGCCTTGCGCCCATGAAAAAACTCCTGCTTCTCCTCGTTCTCGCCACGGTGGCGCCCGGCGTCCGCGCAGCGGATCCGCTCTCGCGCATCGGATTCGGCTCCTGTGCGAACGAGAACCGACCTCAGCCTATCTGGAAAGCGATCAACCAACTCAAGCCGGAGCTGTTTATCCTCATGGGCGACAATGTTTACGCGGACACCGCGGACACACAAAAGCTGGAAGAGGCCTACGCGAAGTTGGGTCATGAAGAAGGCTTCGCCGCCCTCCGCAATTCATGTCCCATAGTGGCCACCTGGGACGACCACGACTACGGCAAGAACGACGGGGGCGCGGAGTGGGAGGGAAAAACAGCGGCGAAGAAAGCCTTCATGAAGTTTTTCGACACACCGGCCGGCTCCCCGTTGCGGGAACGCGGGGGCGTCTATGATTCGCATATTTTCGGTCCGAAGGGGAAGCGTGTGCAGGTCATCCTCCTCGACACGCGTTGGTTCCGCGGACCGCTCGAGCGCTTGGGCAAGGAGGAACTCAAGAAGCTGCGCGCGGAAAAGGGCCAATCGCAGGGCCCTTATCTTGCGGCTAAGAACAGCGACTCCACTATGCTCGGCGAGAAACAGTGGGCCTGGTTGACGCAGGAGTTAAAGAAACCCGCCGAACTGCGGCTTATCGTCACGAGCATTCAGGCCATTCCCGTCGACCACGGTTACGAGAAGTGGGGCAACCTGCCCAAGGAGCGGAAGCGCCTGCTTGATACCATCCGCGACAATGCCACCGGGGTGGTGCTGCTCTCGGGCGACCGCCACGCAGGCGACATCTCGAGGCTCCCGCCAGAGACGAATGGAGGTCCTTTTTTCCCACTGTACGAAGCCACGGCCAGCGGTCTGAATCAGAAGAGCACGACGAAAGAAACCAATCGTTACCGCGTCCTCGACGAGCAGCCGTTCGGCGATTCGAACTTCGGCTGGATCGAGATCGATTGGAAAAAGGAAGATCCCTCGGTCAAACTCGAAATCCGCGATACGGACGGCAAGGTGGTTCGGGAGACCGACTTTACTCTGGGTGAGTTGAAGCCGTGCTCTCTTTGAGCCCGGAACGCTGACCACAGAACAACCTCCCATACCATTTCCTACCGGAACCGACAGCAAGAGCTGGCGCTGGGGGCCGATATGGTGGATGTTGGCAAATCTTATGAGCATCCATCGCCAAACGTCTCTCCTTGCGACCGCTTGCGTTTTGTCACTAGCCCTGCTCTCTCTCTCGGGCACCCGGGCGGCGGAATCCAAAGACGAACAGATCGACGATCGTTTTGCCGCGGCCGATACCGACCACGATGGCAAGCTGACGCTTGATGAGGCCAAGCAAGGCATGCCGCGGGTGGCTGCCCACTTCGCCGAGATCGACAAGGACAAAAAAGGCTATGTGACGGCGGACGAGATCAGGACCCTGGCGGATCGCTAAATACTTCGGACTTCCGGCAAACCCGCGGGGCTTCCGCCGCGCTCTATTTTCTCCTGACCTCACCGCGCAACTGATGTAGTTTTGCGGGGTTGACCATAACGGTCGATACAAAGACCAATCACCAAAAATGAAAATAACTACAGCAATAGCGATGGCGGCCCTAGCGGCCGGTCTGGCCACGGCCAGCGCACAAGATCAAAATGGCGACAAACCGAAGGCAACCCCGGAGGCCAAGTATGCCAAAATGGACGCCGACCATGATGGCAAGGTCAGCAAAGCGGAGTTCATGGGAACCAAGCGTGCACAGGAAGATCCCGAAAAGGCGGCCAAAAAGTTCGACACTCTCGACGCCAACAAAGACGGTTCGCTGAGTCTCGACGAGTTCAAGGCAGGCGCCGCGAAAAAAGCGGCGGGCGAGTAGCTCCCTGTCTCATCATCCCACAGCAGGCCCGCCCGCACAGGGCGGGCTTTGCTTTGGCCCCGAGGACAACGATGTCATCGCTTTTACCGCTTAAAATGACCAAAGCCGGCGCAGAATCACATCCCGCACTTGCCATTCCCTGTCGCACTTGACCCGCACCACATCGGCCAAGCAAAATAGTCCTTTCTATTCCCCTCCACTTCTCCCCGATGCGCATTGCTGTTTCAGGATCCCACTCCCTCGGCAAATCGACCGTGGTCAACGATTGGATCGCCGCTCATTCGCACTACGCCAGGGAGGAGGAACCCTACCGCGCTTTGGGCCTGCACGGACCCTATGAGATTCTGTTTCGCGACGCTTCCACCCGCCTGCAAAACGGCATCCAACTTTATTACAACATCAGCCGCGTCCACCGCTACGCAACGCGTGCGGAGAACGTCATATTCGACCGCGCGCCGGTGGATTACCTCGCCTACTCCCAATACACGGCCAATTGCCGAACCACGGACATCGACGACGCTTTCGTGCAATCGATGACTCCCGCGGTGCGCGAGTCACTCGACCGGCTCGACATCCTCGCTTTTGTGCCGAGCTCGGAGGCCTGGCCGGTGGCGATGGAGGAGGACGGCATCCGTCCAGTCGACCACGCCTACCGCGACGAAGTTGATGCTATTTTCAAACAAATCTACCGCGAAGGGCGCTTCGGCATCATGCCCGAGAAAAAGGCGCCACACCTGGTGGAGCTATGCGGTTCGCGCGAGCAGAGGCTGGAGCAATTGCAGGCAGCCATCGCGGAGGTGGACGCCCCATGAACGGAGTATAGCATCTATGGAGTGAAGAATATGTTTGCCCGGCGTATCAACCGGAGGCGATAAAGTATGCTCTCATCGCAAACTCATGAACACACCCCCAGAACCTGTGCAGTTAATCCCCGGCAACACCCTGCTCACCAAAACCCCCGAAGAAGGCCGCCATCTCGCCATAAAAATGGCGCGCCTCATCATCAAGGCCACGCAGCCTGATGCCGCGGTGCGCGAAAAGTTGCGCCCCATCTACGCGGAAGATCCGGCCATGCTGATTGCTGTCGGTCAGACGGTGGCACAGGAGTTCGCGACGATCGCCGCAGCCAACAACTACTGGCGCTAGATCGCCTGCGCGTCGGCGTCGTCCAGATGCGTTAGAACCTCGCCAACCGATTCGACGTCGGCGTATTTTGCCTGCAGGTCGATCAGACTTTGCTCATGGGCCGAGGGCCACCGGTCGCCGACCGCCTCGCGTACGACGATCGGGCGGAAACCGTGCTGCATGGCGTCCACCGCCGTGGCGCGCACGCAACCGCTCGTGGTGCACCCGGTCAGGATGAGCGTGTCGATGCCCTCAGCGCCCAAGCACCCCGCCAGATTGGTGCCGAAGAAAGCTGAAGCGAACTTTTTTGCAATGATAAGCTCATCGTCCCGCCGTTCGAGCCGAGGATCGATCGCAGCCAACGGTCCACCCGCGTGCAGGGTGGCGAGGGCCGGAATTTTCGCCGTCCACAAGCCCGCATCGCGCGCCGCATCCTCCTCATAATAAATCGTGGAGTAAAAAACGGGTGCGCCGGTCTGCCGAACCGCCTCGAGAACCAACCGCGTCGCGTCGATCTCGCGCGAGAAATCCGCCCCGATCGGGGACGCGGGATCGGTCCAGCCGCAGGAAAAATCGACAATCAGCAGCGCCGGACGATTTCCCCACCCCATACGTCGCCCGAATCCCCGCTGGTGGAAAAACTCCTCTGCCGCAGGCCGATCGATCATTGCTGGACAATGCCGCCGCCGTCGGCCTCTGGCAAGACGCGCCACGCGGAAACTTGTCGGAGGCAGGAAGCGGTTCGGGCTTCGGTTCGAGGCGGCAGGGCCTCAGAATCGTGGAACGCCATGGATCCATCCCCCGCCCCATCCCGCTTTTTCGAGGAGCTTGATTTCCAACCGACGGCGATCGGCGATCTCTCGTTGCGGCGGAGGCGGGTGGCCGCCCTCGATAATCTTGAAGTGTACGAGGTGGCACTCGGCGACGGGTTCCTCATGTCGAGCATGTTCCACGAGGTAGAGGTCGCCCTGGCCGATCTGGCCCTTGCCGGCCTGCCCGGTCCGCTCGACGTTGTGGTGGGCGGCTTGGGCTTGGGCTACACCGCGCAGGCGGCTTTGCGCCATGCGGCGGTGCGCTCCGTTGTGGTGGTCGAGGCCCTCGATGCGGTCATCGGCTGGCACCGCAAAGGGTTGGTCCCACTCGGCACCGAATTGACGGGCGATCCGAGATGCCGCTTTGTGCTCGACGATTTCTTCGCGTTGGCCGCGACCCCGGCCAGAGGCTTCGATCCTGACGTGCCTGGTTCGAAGTTTCATGCCGTGCTCCTCGACATCGACCACTCGCCGCGCAACCTGCTAGACGTACGCAACGCCGCATTCTACCTGCCGGACGGACTCCACAAACTCGCCGCGCAACTACACCCGGGCGGGGTGTTTGGTTTGTGGTCCGACGACCCTCCTGATGAGGATTTTCTCAAGGCGCTGCGCACGGTCTTCGATTCAGTTCAGGCCGAGGTTGTCTCTTTTCATAACCCCATCCTTGAGCGCAACTCGGCCAGCACCGTTTACCTCGCCCGATGAGCTGGAAGGCGCCGCCACCTGTGCATTCAGCCGCGCCGCACATCGGTAAATTACAAAAATGCGACGAAATGGTCATAAGCGCGGCCGAAATGGTCACCATAACCCGCACAGAGCTTCCCGCAGGAGAGGAAGGCATCTTAGAATAGACGGTCATTAGCATGAGCAGCAGGCAGGAGAAAAAGGCCACAATGCGCAAGACCGCAGCGCGCCATTCGGAGTGGAGGCAGCACGATGTGCTGCGCAATCTCAACTTCTGGCAGTTGCAGGTCGGCGGCTGGAGCGCCTACCTGCTTTTCCCATTATCCGTCTGGCTGACCGGCGGCCTTACCTCCCCACAACTTCTCTGGTTGGGCCTAGCGAGGGCTCCCTCCGGACTCCTGCTCACGTCCGCATTGCGTCCTCTATGCCACCGGGTGCTCAAATCCAAATTGCACTACGCCGTGCTCCTAGCCGTGCTGCTGGTCACCGCCTTGGTCCTCGGCTTTCTGGAGCTCCAAGCCACGCGTTGGCTAGGCTCGATCATTGGAATTCCTGAAGTCTCTTTTGAGAAAGGTTCGCTCTATTCCGGCCTCTTGCTACTGCGATCCGTCATCCTGTTCTCATGGTTGCTACTGTATTTCGGCATCAAGGCGCTCCAGCAAAGCGTTGAGGTGGAGCAGGAGTTCCAAGCTGCGGAGGCGCGCCTGCTGCGCTCACAGATGAACCCTCACTTCCTCTTCAACGCGCTCAACACCATCATGGCCGTGCGCCGAGACGCAGAAAAAGTGGCGGCAATCACCCAATCACTCGCCGATTACCTACACTTCTCCCTGCGACAAGAGGAAAGCGAAGCCGCCCGAATAGTCACGCACGTGCTCCGCGATGAACTCGCCGCGCTCGAGGACTATATGCAGGTGGAAAAAATGCGCTTCGGTAGCGACCTGCTTTACCGCATCGACGCCGATGAGGATGCAGGGAAGACACTGGTACCTTCGGCGCTGGTGCAACCGCTGCTGGAAAACGCGATTAAATACGGGCAGGAAACCAGCCCCCGCCCGCTCAATATTTCGATCACCGCGCAGATCGTGCAGGAAAAGTTGCTCGTGGAAGTGCGGAACTCCGGGCGATGGGTCGAGCGTACCACGACGCAGGTCAGGAGTATCGGATTGACCAACCTCACCCGGCGCCTCGAGTTGATCTATGGCGCTGCTGCTTCACTCCACACCAGTCACACAGCCGTCTGTGTTATAGTATCCGTGTTGCTCCCTAAACATCCCCCGAAGTGAACACCGCGAAACCCGCTCCCTCTCTCCGCACCATTATCGTGGACGACGAGCAACCTGCACGGGAACTCTTCCGCGAGCAGCTGGCTGCATATCAGGAGATCGAGATCGTCGGAGAGGCCGACCGCGTATCGTCAGCGACCGAACTGGTGAGAGGACTCGCCCCGGAGTTGGTCTTCCTCGATGTGCAAATGCCCGAGGAGACCGGCTTCGCTCTCCTCCCTGTCCTCGGCGGGTTGGCCTCACCTCCCTTCGTGGTTTTCGTCACCGCTTATGACACGTATGCGGTGAGAGCCTTTGAGGTCAATGCACTCGACTACCTGACCAAACCCGTCAACAACCACCGTCTTGCCGTCACCATAGAGCGGCTGCACGCGCGACGCCATGAGTCACCCGTGGGCGCACCGGAGCAACCACCAGAACCCCAATCTCCTGCCCGTCTGGAAATATGTGATCTGGTTTGGCTGCAGGGCAAGTTCGGTCGGCGCATGATACAGGCCGGCGAGATTTACGCGGTCGAGGCAGAAGGTGATTACACAAACGTCAGCATTGTCGGCGATGAGACGATGTTCATCAGAAAAAAGATACAGCAGTGGGAGCTGGAATTGCCGACACCCCCGTTCCTCAAGGTCAGCCGGCGTCTGATCCTCAATATGCCGTTTATCAGTCAATTCATCCCGCTGGACCGGGAACACAACGTGCTCCATTTCAAAGGCTCCGAAAAAGCCATGCTGATCAGTCGCGTCGAAGTGCGGCGGATACGTGAGGCGGTTCGTTGACCGCCGAGGCAGATCCTGCAAGGAACGTTGGGCGACTATGGTTGAGAGCTAACGACTCGTCGCTGCAGGTGAACTCACCCCAAGCGTCGGGCAATCCGATGATGTGATTGCTCGTGCTTGGCCCCTCAACGCTCATCCCTCAACATTCAACCGCGCTTTTAGGATAATTCCGCGGGACGAAGTCCGGCAGACGAGGACGCGGGTCGTAGGAGCGGTGGAAGACCGGTGAGGCCGAACCGGACACGGGCGGCACGAGCCACGACCAGTCGCCGGGCACCGCACGGCCCCGCGTTTTTTCCTCCGCGAGGTGGTCCATAAACTGCCGTGAGGCCGCGTGATGATCGACGATGGTCACCCCCGCCTGCCGGAACGAGTGCAGCACCGCCGCGCAGAGTTCGACCAGCGCGCGGTCCCGCCAGAACGGATCCTTTGAACGCATCGACGGATCCATGCGGTCGGCCACGACCGGCAGCAGATTGTAGCGCGCCGCATCGCCGAAATTGCGCGCGGCGATCTCCGTCTCCATGTAGTAACCGCTGAAGGGCGCCGCCGGATAGGTCACTCCGCCGGTCTCGAGAGCCATGTTGGAAACCGCGGGCAACGCGTGCCACTTCAGACCCAAGTCCGCAAACCACGCCAAGGAAGGATGCGTGATGGAAACTTCCAGCACGGCATCCGCAGGCACCTCGAAAAGTTTTTCGCCCTCGCCTGGTGTCTCGATGAGCAAAGGCAACAAGTCGAACGCGCCTCGGCTTTTCGGAGGCCGCCAACCGGCTTCCATGAGGCGGGCGGTGAATTTCACTTCGGCCGGATCGCCCAGCACGCTGCCGTCGGCGCGCCCGTATCCCGCATAGCGGATGAGTTGATAGTTGTGGATGATCGGGCCCACACCGGTTCCGTCGGCCGGAGCGAAGACGGTGATGAGCGGACGAATCTTTCCCCCATTGGTCGAACGCCGCAAATGTCCCACGCAGGCGTCGAAAATATCGCCCGCGGTCACCGCATCGCGCGCATCGGCCACCTCGAGCGTTTGCCAATAACGACGCCCGATGCAGCGGCGGTTGTTCCTCCACGCCAGGCGGCAGGCGAATTCCAGTTCCTCAGGTGTCTGCCGGTACCAACCGTGCCGCGCTATTTCGGCACGCACTTCATCGAAGCGGGACGCGGAAACCTCGCGGACTTTTTCCGCGGCGAACTGGCGCAGGAATTCCTCCGCCGCATGCGTCCGATCAATGGCAACACCTCCCGGGGCGGGCATCAGCGCACTGCCATCGTGACGCCAAACTTTTCCGCTGAAGGGACAAGCAAAGGCATCGGGGCGCGTTTCGGAGGTCGTCGGCACGGGGGCACGCTATGGATTCGCCGGGCTAAAGCCAAGAGCCGTGGAGGACTCTGTTGGCCACACGATTCAATAGCTCTCCAGTTGCAACCCGTCGATCTTGGCGAATTGGACGGTGTTACGCGTCACCAGCGGGATCCCCACCTGCAGCGCGGAGACGGCGATCCACAGATCGTGCGGTCCGGGGAGCGCGTTGACCGCTCGAAGTTTGGCGAACTGCGCCGCGTAGAGATCGAGTGTTCCGTCATCGGGCCAAGCCACGGGAAAACGGTCGAGGAGTTCGCGCACCTCGCGGCGTTGGTGTCCGGCGACGGCGGCGCCACGCAGGAACTCCGCCTTCACGATCCACGGTAACCCCACGACCAGATCGGAATTCGCCCGCAGCCATTTCGCGGCCGATGATTTCTCACCATCCCGCCATCGCGAGATGAGAAAGTTCGCATCGAGCAGCCGATCGACCGCAATCATGGCGCGGCGTCGTTGACCGACGGCGTGGTCCAAGGATCGGGGCAATGGCGCCAGTCGTTGGCCCAGGCCAGCGACTCGGCAGCGCCTTGCGCCTGCTCCTTGGTCAATGCCGGCAACCGCCTGAACCCCTCCTCCATGTCCGCCGCCGTGCCCCGCTTGGGAACCGCTTTGAGCACGACCTTGGAGAAGGATTCGGACGGTTCCGTCTTCCACGACTTCAGCCGAAGGTAGGCCTCATCTGTCAGAGTAATCGTTTTCATGCATACACGATACACGAGCACACGAATTTGGTCATTGGATTAGCCTGGAAAGAGCGTTGAGAGCCGGAGTCCGCCGCGGCGGACGGAGACGGCCGGGGGCAATCTATGTTTGAGGGAAAAGAGGAAGAAAAAGCGCCATCATGCCCGCCAAACCTCGGCTGACCAGCTTCTACCCCTCACCCAGTCCAAGCTGCCGCACCGCCTTCATCAGCCGCGCATCCTTGGTCCAGAGCGCAACTTCGCCTGCCGCGCACGAAGCCAACAGGTGCACATCGACCAACCCCAGACCACACCCGGACAAGCGGTGGCGCTCGATGAAAAACAAAACTTCTTCGTCTGAAACGCGCTCGACGGATGGCAGGTCGGCCAGCAGTGCGAGAATTTCCCGACGGTTCTGCAAATTCCCGCAAGCCAGCTCACCGATGACCAGCGGATGCACCCCCACTTCACCATCCTCGAGGAGACGCACCAACTTGCGGTCCCCGACCCGCAAGTGATCGATCCAAACCGATGTGTCAACCAGCACCATTCAGGCCGTCCGGCGCCGCGGCACCGGCTTGGCTTTGCGCTCCGTGCCTCCCAACCTCGCTAACCGCGCCGCGCTCATCTTGGAGATCAACGCCTCCAGCCCCAGATGCACCAGCGCCGTCTTCTCTTTGACCCCGGTCAGCGCTGCGGCCTTCGCCATGGCATCGTCGGACAAAATAAGCGTCGTTCTCATACATATGCATATGGCCTTTTGTTATGCCCCCGTCAAACCCAACTTCACCCCCTGTAGCGTCGCCAGCCTGTCCGCCGCGTGCGGATCCCCGGCAACGGTCGTTTCCGGCGACCAACCGGCGGTCGCAGACCGCCGCCGCAACCACATTCAGGTTTGGTCGCCGAAGCGACCTGTCTCCGTCCGCCGAGCGGACTCCGGCTCAGGCTCAGGTTTGCCTTTGGGCTATCTCCGGCTTCGCCTCCGGTTCAGCCTTTTCCCACTCTTCTACCGCTTCGGCTCGTAAACCAAATTCGAACTGAGCCACTTTTCAACCTCCGCCACGCCCATCCCCTTCCGATTCGCGTAGTCTTCCGCCTGATCGCGTTGGATTTTTCCGACCGCGAAATATTTTACTTCGGGGTGCGCGAAATACAGGCCGCTCAACGAACTGGCTGGCGTCATGGCGAGAATTTCGGTCAAGTGCATGATAGCGTGCTCTGCGCTTTCGAAGAAATCATCGCCGCCTTCAAGCTCCGCGAAAAAACACCGCACGTCGCGGAAGATATCCCCGAGTTCAAGATGTAAGGCCGACCGCCCTGCCAGCAGCTGGCAGCGGACCGATTTAACCCCAGCCGCCCGGTCCGGATTTTTGCCCGTAAATCAAAACACCCGTCGCGCGCGAACAGGTGGATCGCGCTCTCCGCGCACGATTTTTCAGTCCGGGAATCGCGATGGGACATCGCGATCCACCCTGCGATCAAAGTCTGAAACCTTTTGGGATCAGGTCAGGAAACCTTGCCACGCAGGCGGTGGCGGAGGGGCCAGAGCATCAGGGCGAGCAGGCCGATCGCGGCGACGTAGGTCGAGGGCTCGGGGATGGCGGTGATGGTGAAGGTGTTGCTGCCATTCCAAGCTGAGGTGAATC
>JBAXCT010000034.1:0-13467 GCA_037141375.1 Chthoniobacterales bacterium
GTCGCGCCGCCACCACCGCCGGTGCGAGGACGATCCTCACGAGGACGCGCCTCGTTGACTTGGATGCTGCGTCCATCGAGGTCGGTGCCGTTGAATTTGGCGACCGCCGCTGCTGCTTCTTCGTCGTTCGAGAACGTGACAAAGCCGAAGCCGCGCGAGCGGCCGGTCTGACGGTCGAGGGCAATCATGACGTCGGTCACGCTGCCACATTGTCCGAAGAGATCGCGAAGCGAATCATCGGTGCTGCTGAAGGGGAGATTCCCCACATAGAGTTTGTTACCCATACTATTTTTTCTTTCTGTTGTGCTTTTCTGCCAGGCTCCAAGCGATCCGATCATTTCCCGTGGACTTCACGGTGCCTGCGCGGAAACTCACGAACGAATACTCAACCCGTGGGCTATGCGCTTTTGACCTAAACTTGTCGACTGTCAATGACAACAATGGTCCGAATAGTTCAAAGCGCAAGAGAAATCAGCATGGTCAGGGATTGACCAGTCGCACCCGGTAGAAGCGGGTGGCCTCAGCGGAGTGCTCGGCCGAGGCGGAATTGGCCCCCTGCCCCGCGGTTACATCCGCCCCGACATCGATCCAGGCACCCCCGGCAAGATCGGCCGTGGCCTGCAGCCGATATTTTTTACCGGCCACCGCGGACCATTCCACCGTCGTGGCGGAGCCGTCGTAGCGGATCGAGATGACTCGGAACGTGGACGCGCGGTCGGTCGGATCCGTACCGAGCGCGTATTCCTGTGCGTTGCTGAACCTGTCGCCATCGGGGTCCGCAGCGGCGACCCGTTCGTCCGGAGGCACCGCATACTGAGACCACCACGCATCAGGAAGGCCGTCCGTTTGGGAACTTGCTTGCAGGGCCACAGCCGGTGCGGCCACGGAAACCCTGCTGCTAACCGACGTTGGCTCGGTGAAGGTCATCTCCCCGAGGTAACAATTGCGCTCGGCACCCGATCCGGCGTTGCTGTTGGAGACAACCATCTGCGTGATGGGCCCGCCGCCAGCCAGTGTCCCGGAAATCACATTGGCCCCGGTGCTCAGGCTGTAAGTATCGGAGCCGGTCAACGTGAGGGTGAGCAGGAGACCATTGCCGGTGTAGGCGACGCCGCTGTCGCGGTTGGTAGCCGCATCGTCGATACGGTAGGTCGAACCACCGCCGATGAAGTAGAAACTCATGCGGATGGATCCTCCCGCAGTAGCCAGCGCCACACCGACACGACCGCCATTGTCGATCCAGTTGTTATCCATACGCAGGGTAAAAACATCGCCTGCCTCCATCGCAGCAGGGAGGTTTCGTTGTGCGGTGACTGCGCCGCCGCTATTGGCCCAAAGCCCGAAGCCCTTTGCCGCCCCGACGTTCATGTTCGTGTGGTTGTTGATGTCGGCGAGAAAGGTGCCGGAGTGGCCGCTCGCTGTCATGTTCCACGCTCCGAAGCCAGTACCGGCGGTGGAACCCGAGGCCCAACCCGTATAATTCAGCGCGGAGTCGCTGCCGGTCTGCACCGGCGGACCAGCGGTCAGGTAGGTGGAGGAGAAGGTCAGGATGTTCGACCCCTCGGCGAGGCTCACTGCTTGGAACCAAGCCCAGCCCGAGGGATTGGTTGCTCCGTTGTAGGCAATCGAGCCGATCTGACCATTGGCGGCATTGCTCCACGCCACACCGTTGGTCAAACCGAGCCCCACCTGGCCGCTGAAAACAAAGGAGCCGCTGGTGCTGGTCGTTGCGGACGACGGCGTGACGATGCGCAGGTCGTTGCTGGCGACCGGAAGGAAAAGGGTGCGCGCCACGACGGGATTGCATGGCGCGGAGTTGGTCACCGCGTTGACCGCAGCAACCGAGTAGGCGTATGGGGTGTCGGGTTGGCAGGTGGAGTCCACGAAGTTGGTATCCATGCTGGTGGAATTGGAAAGTCCGTCGCGATAAACGATGTAGGAAGAGGCTGTGGCGCTGGCGGTCCATTTGAGCGAAACAGAATTGGTCGTCACATTCTGCACCACCAGTCCTGTCGGGACGAGCGGAGGGTCGGTCGGCGGACTGCTCGTCACGGAAATGTTCCAGTTGCCCCCGCCATTGTTGTCCCATGTGCCCGAGCCGTTGTTGAAGCAAAGGGCAATCGTCGTCGCCGTAGCGGGGACTATATAGCTATAGATCCAATTGGTGCTGGATTTTGTCATGGGCAGACCCGGAACAGCCGTCCAGTTGCCGCTCACGCCATTGTATCCGTAGTGAATGTTGACCGCCGAAGCGGAGGAGAGATTGCGGCCCGCTGGATTGTAGGTGACCGTGATGGATTGGCCGGTCAACGGGGTCGACGGCGTGGTGGTCACAGCGCCGCTAGTCCCGCCACCACCTCCTCCACCTCCGTTGGTTGCACCACTGTAATCATCGACCCAGACATGCTGGATCTCGGATTTGCTCACGTTGCCCTTCGCATCGGTTGCCTCGATGTAGTAGTCGAGCAGCTTACTGCGGAAATTGGGCAGATTGGCGTCGGTGATTTTGACGAAGTAGTAGTCTGCCACCGCATCGGCTTGCACGGGCAGGAAATAGTCGATCTGGCTGTTGGCCGCTGCCGCGTTGAGCGCCTCGCGTGTTTTGGGAAGCTCTTTTTTGGTCATCGCTAGTTCGACCCATGTGCCAACCTCGCCGCCACCCGCATAGGTTTCGTTCTGGTTGCTGTCGACCGGATTAGCACCATCGCTGTCGACGCGAACCTTCAGCTTCACATTGCCGGCTGGGATACCGTTGAGGTCGTAGGCGTGCGTCCAGACGTAGAACTCGGAGTTCATGCGCTTGAGGAAACGTGTGTCGATCCCGGGAACGTTGTTGAACCAACCGAACGTATACCATCCGGGATTATAGGGAAACCGCTGCGGCTTGAGCACAGTGGGCCCCGTCTTGTCTTTGTCTCGGCGAGCCTGTGTCATCCACGGCGTCAACTTTTCCACCGCACGCCGCGTGGCGAGGCTGGGCTTGATCTCATCGTCATTGCCGAGGCCGCCGTAGTAGTTGAAGCCGGAGTCGAGGCCTGCGAGATAAATGTGCCAGGCCTGCTCGATCTCATTGGGGCTGCTCCATTGGCCGTTACCGAGATTGTTGTAGGGGTCCTGGATCTTCCAAGCCTGCGCAGAGCCACCTTCGTCCTTGAGAATCTGCTCGGCGGTCTCGCACCAGTTGGCTCCGGCCATGAGGGGCGCGTAGCTGTAAAACTTCAGCGCAAAACCCGGCGTCTCCATGTCGATCTGCGTGCCGGGAACCGTGGTGATGCCGCGGTTGGACACCGTGGCCACCGGCGGCTCGATCCACTTGAGAAAGTTGGGCGAACCGTAATCCATCTCCGGAAAAATCCACGCGCCGTCCTCGATGTGGGATACCGGGATGTTGTTGGCACCGCCCGCGGCCGCGATGGCCGCGTTGACGAAATCCTGCGGCGTCGAGGGCTTGTAGCCCCGCGAGGCCGAGTCGTTGAAAAGCTGCGGCGTCGCCTCCATCCACGAACTTGATCCCCCGCCCCACGCGTTGTCACCATCGGTCGCCGGCATGACGATGAGCGGCCGCGCAGAATCGGTGGCGAAGGGAGCAATGTAGGTGTCAATTTTTCCGACGCCCTCATTGGCGTAGCCGTAGCGGTAGGAAAGGACATCGTCCGACGGGACGGCAACCATCGTTTTTTCCGCGCCGGTCTCGGGGTTGACGTATTTCACTTTGTGCAGCTGATACGCGGTGGGTGCGACGTTCCAGGCAGCGTTGCCGGGGTTCGGTTCGCTAAACCACCATCCATTCGTGGGGGATGGCCCGAGCTGGTCGGCCTTGTTGGGCGGGCTTGAGTAGATGTTGTAGCTGCCGGTCGGATCGGCCTTGGTATTGTAGGTCGGGCACGTACGGCTGATGTGATGACTCGGCACGATCACCCACTGGTAGCCCTCATCCACGAGCACATCGATGAGGTGGCGCGAGTACGCCATCTCGGTCGGAAAATAACCCTTCGAGTGGTCGCTCAGATCGCTTTGTCCGCCCCAAGCCTTCCACCACGCCTGTTTAAAAATTTGCAGTTCCTTGCGAAAGACCGATTTCGGAAGCAACGGGGCCAGCGCATGGTGGTAGGTGAAGCCGACGAGATCCATGCGAGTGGAGCCCGACGGGGTTTTCCATCCGCGCGCTTCCTTGTAGCCGCTGTTCCAACTGCTGCCGTAGCCGAGTTGATTGACGGAGCCAAGTTGGCGGACATTGTCGATGAGCGAACCGGAATAGCTGATGGCGAAACCGCCGGCGCTGTTGAATGTGGTGAGCGAGTTGCGCGGGCCACTCTGGTATGATGTGACGCGATCCTGCAGCCCAAAAATGTCGGTCAGGTTGTTCTCCGGATGCTGCCCTGTGATGCCGCCGTAGGTTTGCCCGGGCTTGAGCACGATCGAATCCCACGCGTATTGCCCGCGACCTGTCTGGCTGCCGTTGCTGTTCCACTCCGGCCAGTAGATCGGCTGGTGGTTGTGCCAGAACCGCGAGACATAGACGTTGCCATTGGCGGCCCGGGCTGAAGAGTTCGACCACAACACACCAAGCAGCACCAGGGCGAGGAGCGGGCGGGGGGAAACCATGGCCGGGAAGGCGGACTACATGCAGCCGGGCAACTCAGGGAGCATTGCGCATCAGTTGGAAATGATTGAAATAAAAGTCGTGCGCCTCGGAGTTGCGATTGAAGAAGGCCACGCTGTTGATCGATGCGCCGGCCAGTCCTCCGAATTTGCGACCCTCGAGCAGCTTGACCGAATTATCGCTCAAGTTGATCACCTCGAGATCGTAAGTGTCCGCGTCGACCACGGTGAGCGTGAGCGCCAGTGCCTCCTGCGCGATGGGAATGCCGGTGTCGAATTCCGCATCTGCGTCCGTGATGAGATAGTTCGGCGAGTCCTCGCGGGCAAAGAAGCGCAGGCGCGCACCGGTCGCGACGTCGGCCAAGGACTCGTTCGCATTACCCGTGCGGTAGGTCACCCCGACCTCGGAAGGCGCCGGATCATCCAGGTCGCCCTTCTGCTCGAACGGGCCGCGCAGGATGTCGAAGGAGAAATTGTCGCCCGCCTCGAGCGGCACGGAGATCCCGCGGAACGCAACCGACTCCTCGTAGGATTTTCCATTGGCAAAAAGCGCGAAGGCCCGGTCGGTCGTGATCGGTTCGACTTCCGCATGCTCGCCCTTTTTTGCCACGTAATGGCCGGCGAAACTCCCCTCGCCATCCGACTTCTCCATCATCTTCCAAGGGAAGAACCCGTTGTCGCCGCCGGTGCCATCGTTCCAGCCACCATTGTACATTCCTTGGTTGGCGTCATCGTCGCCGATGTTCACCTGACTCGATGGTTGCGCGCCAGAGAGGAGCGCGGCGAATACAAAAATTCCTAAGAGCAATTTGTGAAGTTTCATTCCGATAGGAGGGAACTAAAATAACCTCCTCTCTGCAGCCTGTCAAACGACTGCAGTCGGCCGATCAATCCGCCGTCCCGTCACCGAAATGCTTGCCCGGCACCAGATAGTGCGAGGCGTATTCCACGACTGCCTCGCGCAGTTCGGTCACGCCTCCATCATACCCGGTCGAGAGGAGCTTGGTCGTATCGGCCTGAGTGAAATACTGGTACTGCGAACGCAGCGATTCGGGCATCTCGATGAACTCGATGCGGGGATCGCGCTGTAGCGCCTCGAAGATAGGGCTCACCAGATCGATCCATGTTTGCGCCTGCCCGGAACCGATGTTGAAAAGGCCGCCGGCTTTTTTCGACGAAGCCAGATGAAGCGTCATGGCCACCGCGTCTTTCACGTAAAGAAAATCTCGCTGCTGTCCTCCGTCCGGGTAATCGGGATGGTAGCTCTTGAATAGTTTGACCTGCCCCGTCTCCTCGATCTGACGCCAGGCCTTGCTCACCACACTGCGCATATCGCCCTTGTGCTCCTCGTTCGGCCCGAAAATGTTAAAATATTTCAGCCCGACAATGCGGCGCAGATACCCCTCGCGCTGCGCGTGCAGGTCGAAGATCTGCTTGGACCATCCGTAAGCGTTGAGCGGTCGCCACGCAGAAAGCTCCTCGGACAAATCGTCCATCCCGGCCGAGCCATCGCCGTAGGTGGCGGCGGAGGAGGCGTAGACGAAACGCGCCCCTTGCTTGAGCGCCCAAGACGCCAGTTGGCGCGTGCAGCCGAAATTATTGCGGACCAGATACGCCGCGTCGCGTTCGGTGGTGGAAGAGCACGCACCGAGGTGGAAGACATGGGTGAACTTTCCGAAAGCAGCACTTTTCTTGTCCAGCCGTTCGTAAAAGTCGGACGCCTCGACGTATTCCTCGAACGCAAGCGGGGAAAGGTTGCGCCACTTCTCGCCCGTGCCCAGTTCATCGACGACCACCACCCGCCCGACTCCATGCCAACGATTGAGCGCGCCGACAAGCACGCTGCCGATGAACCCGGCTCCCCCGGTCACCAGGATGCGATCCTTGGGGGAAAAGCTTCCACGCGAATCCGGATTCCGTGAAGTGGCTTTCTTTCTGCTCGATGCTTTGGTTCTGCCCATGTGAAGCCCAAACGTAGCGACCGAGTCGCCCGCAGTGCAATCCCGCGCATTGCCTGCGCGCCGTTGTAGCCGTAACGTAGGCACATGGTGACACCGCGCTGGGAGACGCGGGATCCGGCCGATCCCGACCTCATCTTGAAACTTTCGCGCGAACTGGGCATCTCCGCCCTCCTCGCTGGCTTACTCGTTGCGCGCGAGATCACCGATCCGGGTGAAGCCGAGGACTTCCTACACCCGCGCCTTGCTTCGCTCCCCGACCCGCTGGCTACGCCCGGACTCGAAAACGCGGCCCAGCGGATCGCCCGCGCCGTCGAGCAGCAGGAAAAAGTCGTTCTCTACGGCGATTACGACGTCGATGGCGTGACTTCTCTGGCCATCATGCACCGCTTCCTGGCTGCCAACGGGTTGACGACCGAATACTTCCTGCCCTTGCGCGAATCCGAAGGCTACGGCTTAAGCCGCGAGGGGCTCGACCGCGTTTTTGCCTCGAGCCAACCCTCGCTACTGATCGCTCTCGATTGCGGAACATCATCGCACGAGGAGGCGGCTTGGTTGCGGGAGCGAGGTGTGGAGCTTGTCATCGTCGACCACCACGAACCCAAGAATGGTGCGGCCGCATGCACCGCGCTGGTCAATCCCAAGGTGACCGGCGGTAACACCGACCTCTGCACGGCGGCCCTCGTCTTCAAACTTTGCCACGGCATCCAAAAAGTCACCGCGCGCCGCGAACCCGACCTGCGCGATTTTCTCGATCTGGCCGCGATGGGAACGATCTGCGACCTCGCGCCGCTGCGCGGCGAAAATCGCGCCTTGGTCCGCCACGGCTTGGGGCGCTTGGGCCAGACCAAATGGCCCGGCCTGCGCGCCTTGATGGCGGTCGCTTCGGTGACGCCGCCCGTCACCACCTCCCAAGTGGGTTTCCGCCTCGGACCACGCCTGAACGCCGCCGGGCGCCTCAACACTGCCGAGGCTGCGCTCAAATTGCTGATCACGGAGGACCCTGGGGAAGCTCGGCGATTGGCGGACGAGCTTGATGTTTGCAACCGCGAGCGCCAGGAACTCGAGCAGAAAGTGCTCGAGGCCGCCTTGGCCTCGTTGGAAGGTAACTTCGACCCGCAGCGCGACTGCGCCGTCATCGTCGGAGGTGACGGCTGGCACAATGGTGTCGTCGGTATCGTGGCCTCCCGTCTTTGCCGCAAATACCACCGGCCCGCCATTGTCATAGGCTTCGACGAATCAGGCGAGGGGCACGGGAGCGGGCGCAGTATCGAGGGATTTTCGCTCGTCGAGGCTTTGGGTGGATGCGCCGAGATGCTCGGGGCCTTCGGCGGACACCACATGGCGGCCGGACTGAGCATCACACGCGCGAACTTCGCGGAATTCCGGCGAAAATTCGCGCGCGTTGCCGGGGAAAATCTCACGCTGCAGAGCCTCGCCCCGAGGCTTAAACTCGATGCACGGGTCGACATCGCCGATCTGGAGGAGGCCCATCTGGAGGAACTTTCTTTGCTCGAACCATGCGGCATGGGCAACCCCGCGCCCCTGCTCTACGCCCGCGGTGTCGCGCCCGTCCAAGGTCCCGATGTGCTCAAGGAGAAACATGTCCGCTTCCGCGTCCGCGGACGTGAAGAAGTCTTGGCTGCCATTTATTTCAATGGAGCCAGCAACGATTTTCCCCGCGCACCTTGGGATGTCGCGTTCCGATTGGTGCGCAACGAATACCGGCAAAAAGTTAGCCTCCAGTTGGAGGTCCAGGACCTCCGATCCGCCGCCTGAACCTATCGCCGGCACTACGTTCCTCCGAGACTACCCCGCAAGGGGAGTCCGTGAAGGCCCCAAGGTTGGAGCAGAAGACCGGCGCGGAGTGCGGCCGAAAGTTAGTCCAGAAATCCTTAACTGGCGGCCCAAGCTGAGCCCCATGATATCGCCCAGTTCCTCCAAGCGGCGCACTTTCATCCCAACCAACCCACCCGGCGTCGGCCCGAGCAACCCAATGACTGGCACCCATACTGGTCCCATCCACTGTCTTCGAAAAAAGCTCAGAGCGACATTTTTACTTTTGGCAAAAAGTAGAAATGTGCTAATAACGGCACCTTATGGGTAACAATGACCGCGGACGCGCAAAATTGGCCGCCGGATTGGCTAACCACCGGCGGATTGAAATCATCAGGATTCTCCAGGAACGGGGCAATCTCTGTGTGGAGGAGGTTGCGAACGAGTGCGGAGTTCAGGTATCGACCGCCTCGGAGCATGCCAGACGCCTGCACGAGGCTGGACTGGTCAAGAAGCGGGCGGAAGGCCGACGGGTGCGACTTTTTCCGACCCGCCGGGCGGCGACACTGTTGAGTACGATCGATTTGCTCTGGGACAGCCCAGCAGAATAAACATTTCGATTTTTTGCCAAAAGTAATAATGACACCTTTTCCCGGCCGATGAGCCTAGAGACGGCGATGGGAATGCCGGTTGCTGCGAAGGCTCAGCAGCATGGGGATTCCCAGTGCTACGTAATGCCATTTTCGGGTGATAACTCTCTAAAATATATATACTTGCATCCAAAAGTATGCCCCTCATTTTCGCTCTCCCATTCACGCTTTTAGGATGAGTGCTGCGGGGAAGGAAATGAGGATAGGCGGGTTGGGGTGGGAGGATCCGCTTTCGGTGCTGGGGATCGCTCCGGCCCGGCAGCGCTCGCTGACCGAGGAAGGATTCAAAATGATCCGGGACCTGCTGCGCCATTATCCGCGCCGGCATGAGGACCGCACGAGGTTTCCTTCCTTCCCTCCCTCCGAGCCCGACCAAGCCCTCTGCCTGCGTGGCAAGGTGGTCGAAACCAAGACATCCTACTTCGGACGACGGTGCCAATTCACGCTGACGCTGGCCGAAACTTCCGACGGCGCCCGAGGCCCGACCGTCCGCTGCCGCTGGTTCAACCTCCGCTATCTCTCGAAAATCCTGCAAGCCGGCCAAGACCTCGTCATCTACGGGCGGGCGCGCGCGATGAAAAAGGGCGGGCTCGTTTTTGATCATCCGGACTTCGAGGTGCTCGAGACCGATGCTCCGGAGAGCGAACTCATCCACCTCAACCGCATCGCACCGATTTATCCGTCCATCGGACCATGGAGTCCGCGCTTGCTGCGCCGCCTGATCTTTGATGTCCTCGCCCGCTTGGAGGACACAAGCCTGCCCCAACTCCGGCCTCACGCCAACACGCCTGCAACCGATCTCACCACCGCCCAGGCCCTGCGCGCAATCCACTTCCCCTCGACATGGGAAGAACTCGAAAGCGCCCGCGCGCAGCTCGCCGGCGAGGAGTTGTTCGAGATGCAATGTGTCTTGGCCCGCCAGCGCCAGCGGCAGTCTTCCGGCGCAGCCCCGCGGATCACCCGCGAGTCGGCGACCCTTTCTAACTTCGTCAAAAATCTCCCCTACCAGTTGACCGGCGCGCAAAGGCGCGTGCTCACCCACATCTTCGACGATCTGGCGCGCGGATGTCCGATGAACCGTCTGCTGCACGGCGATGTGGGCAGCGGCAAAACCATCGTGGCGGTCACTGCCATGGTCGGCGCTTTCGCAGCCGGGCACTCCGCCGCGCTCATGGCGCCGACCCAAGTCTTGGCCCACCAGCATTACGAAAATTTCCAGCGCCTCCTCGCCCCGCTCGGCATTCCCGTCGTCCTGCGCACCGCAGCGCGCAAGGAAAAGTCCGCGCCCGACGGACCGAGGCTCGTCATCGGAACCCACGCCCTGCTTTTCGCTCCGGAACTGCTCGGCCGCCCCGCTCTCGTCGTCATCGACGAACAGCACAAGTTCGGTGTGCGCCAGCGGGCCAAGCTTTCCGCGCAATCCCCGCACCCGCACGTGCTCGTGATGTCAGCCACGCCCATCCCCCGCACGCTCGCACTCACCCTCTACGGCGATCTGGATATCTCGCTCCTCGACGAAATGCCGCCCGGCCGCAGTCCGGTCCGCACTTTGGTGCGCGCGCACGAGAAGTGGTCCGAGGCCGCCGCATTCCTTCGCAAGCAGCTCGACGAAGGACGTCAGGCTTACCTCGTCTATCCGGTGATCGAGGAGGGAAAACGCAAAGAGCTCAAGGCGGCGACCACCGAATTTTCCAAATGGAGCGAACTCCTCGCCCCGCACCGCTGCGCTTTGCTGCACGGCAGGCTCGAGGCAGAGGAGAAGGAAGCCATCATGCAAAGCTTCCGTTCGGGCGAGACGCGCGCGCTGATCAGCACCACGGTGATCGAGGTCGGGGTGGATGTGGCCAATGCCAGCATTCTGCTCGTGGAGAATGCCGAACGGTTCGGTTTGGCCCAGTTGCACCAGCTGCGCGGCCGCGTCGGTCGCGGTTCGGAAAAATCCTGGTGTGTGCTGCTGGCCGGGAAGGAGGCTGGGGAAAAGCTCGAGCGCCTCGCCATTCTGGAGAAGGCATCCGACGGCTTCACCATCGCCGAGGCCGATCTCGAGCTGCGCGGCCCGGGCGATCTGCTCGGCACCGAGCAGACCGGCCTGCCGCCTGTGCGTCTGGCCAAACTCCCTCGCGACCTCGCTCTCCTCGAACAAGCACGCAAGGAAGCGCGCCAGATCCTAGCCGAGGATCCCGAGCTATCGGACCACACTCTACTGCGGGAAAGATTGGCGGTCTGGGAAAAACGCCTCTTTGCCGGTGTGGCATAATCCTAATCCTAGAACCGCAGTTGACCGTTGCGGGATGAGAGCCATAAAAGCCCAATGCTCTTTCTAGGTTCATCACACTCTGATGACGTTAATGTTGCGAGGCCCAGCATCTCAAGGATGCGGGCGCTCAAAGCGTCGGTCAACCCATCTGCGGCTCCCACGGCCACGCGATGACTCAGGGCTGCGGGACAAATTGGTCGAGAAGCGCTTTCTCGCCGGGAGTGAGCACCACAAGATTGATTTTTTGCCGCAGGGAACGCGCGAGATTCGGGTCGCCGCCAGCCGCGGCCGTGGCGGCCACCACCGTTTGCTGGCCGGGGGAAAGCTCGCCGAACTTTATGGTGAAGCCTTTGAAGACAGCGGCCGCCTCCTCCGGACGATGGAGGCGGATGAGCAGCAGGGCCTGGTTGATGCGAGGACTGGGATCGGCCGGCGCCTCGGCAACGGATGCGGCGGCTTCCTCGGGATCAAACAAGGAGCCTCCCTCGAACAGCGCCTTGTAGCGGGTGAAGTCCCGCACCGAGGGGGCAGTTGGCATGGCATCGTTGGCCAATTGCCAGGCCGGAACCACCGCTGAGGTGCCCGCGCCGCCGAGACGCCTCCGCAACAAAGAAAATGCCGTGTCAGCCACACTGGATCGGCTGCAGAGTTTGAGGAGTTCCTCGTTCACCAGCGGGCGCATGCTCGGGCCGAGCGTATCAGCCGAGGCAACGGTCGACTCCAACCTCCCCTCCCGAGCCGACGCTTGGATGGCATCCTTCAACGAGCGCAAGCCGAGATTTTCGACCAATTCATTCGGCACGAGATCATCCTTGCTCCTCGTTTCTTTGCGGACCGTCGCCAGCACGGCGCGCGCGCGGGTGAGCAGACGCACCGACTCCGGCACCGCCGAGGAGGCGCTGTCGGCGGCAGTAATCACCAAAGCCCAGTTGCCCTCTTGGCCGAGTGCATCGGTGCGAACAATGAAAGCTGTCTGGTTTTCGGAGGCTTCCTGCGCGGTGATCAGACCAAGCGACTCGCTGGCCAGGCCTCGCGAAGATAGCCAGAGGGAGAATGAGGCGCGGCGATCCAACGGCGCCCCCTCATAGACGGGAAGAAGTTGCTGGCAGATCTCGGCCGGCGTGGCATCGCGGCCCTGCACCATGGCCTCCGCGGCCGGAAGCAAAGCCGGGTTGTCGGCCTCCTTGCGCTGCATGGCCCGCGCCGTCCAGCGGTGGCGGATCTCATCCGGCAAGGCCGGAAGGTTGCCTAGGCCGAAGGCCAACGCCGGCTCCGCGGCCGCGGTATCGAGGAGCGAGTCGACGATCTTCGCGATCTCCTGAGCGACGCCGGATTTCGCGGCGTCCGTTTGCGGGGATGCCCACGCAGTCGAGTAGCGTTTGCGCAGGAGTTTGGCGACATCCAAGCGGAGAAACGGGTCCCCGGTGGACTCCGCCGTGGCGCGGGCGGCATCGATAGCACCTTGCAGGTTGCCGCGCAGCACCTCCCTTGAGGTGCGCAGCGTGCCGACCTTGACCATATCCCCCGACGCGTCGACTTCGTCGACCATCCGCTGAAACTCCTCGTCGGTGCCATAGCGCAGGATGGCCCCATTCCGCTCGTTGCGATCCTCCTCGGTGAGAGTCACCTTCTGTGCGAGTTGCTCCCACCGGGCCACCGCATCCTTCAGACCCAAGCGCGTCTCGAGAAATGCTCCCGCGCGGATCACCTCGGGATCATCCTTCCGCAGCCCGCGCGCCGAGAGTAGCTGCATCCAAGCCATGCGGTAGTTACCAACGAAAAAGCTCGCCCGCGCCTTGACCGCCAGATCGCGTGCGCGCCACCCGGCAAAAAAATAATAACCTGCGGTCAGTACGACGGCGGCGGCTAGCAGGCCGAGAGCAGCGACCATGAGGAGCTTCCTCAGGTTGGGACCGCGGCGAGAGATTCCTTTGGCAGGAGGCATGCGAAATAATGTGCTATAATCCCTAACCCGCCACGATTAAATTGAAGTGGATTCGCGCAAAGTCTCTCTCCACCTGCGCATCGACAGGCGAACCTCCACGCCGCCGGCTAGCAGAACACTACACCCCATGTCCCCGGGAATTCGTAGCAGCCCGCTGTATGCTTGCGGACTTGCTGCCATCCGCATTCTCCACCTCGAGCGTCCCGGAGACCACATAGGCGACGTTGGGCATCGGGTGCGTGTGCCACGGGAGCGTGGTGTGCGGGGGAATTTTGATCT
>JBAXCT010000035.1:0-13252 GCA_037141375.1 Chthoniobacterales bacterium
CCATGTTTTTTCTCACTCCGCGATACCGCAAAGAGGGCAAGCTCGTGCTGCGCGCCGCCCGCAAGCTGATCCGCTACCGCTGCGACATCATGCCCGGGCAGCAGATCGTCGGTCTGCGCGAAGGCTGCACCCGCCTGGAGGTGGCTCTGCGCATGCGTTCGCGCGAGGACATCGTCAACTCGACGCAGAAGCTGCACGAACTCTTCGACCAGGCCGCCCCCCCGCCCCCTCTGGCTGGCCTGCGCGAGAACACCGAGGTCATTCTGGTCGCCCTGGTCGTGGCCCTCGGGGTGCGCGCCTATTTTCTGCAGCCCTTTAAAATTCCCACCGGATCCATGCAGCCTACACTCTTCGGGGTGACGGGAACCCCGACCGCTGACCCGCTGCCTTCTTGGCCGGTGAGGGTTGCTGATTTCGTGCTGCGCGGCCGCACATATATCGACATCACCGCGCAGGAGGACGATACTATCATAGGCCTGCGCGAGGTGACTTGGATGCATTTCTTCACCTCCACCGACATCGTGACCCGCCGCCGCACTTACAGCGTGCCCGCCCCGTCGGATGTGGTGCGCCGCGACTTCAAGATCTATCCCGGGCGGACAGTCAGCTCGGGGGAACCGATCGTCCACGGACACGCCGACAGCGGCGACCAGCTCTTTGTCGACAAAGTGTCCTACAACTTTGTTCCGCCGAAAAGCGGCGACGTCTTCGTGTTCCGCACCAGCGGCATCCGCCGCATCATTGTTCCCCAGGGGATGGGCTCGCAATATTACATCAAGCGCCTCGGCGCGGTGGGAGGAGAAACTCTGCGCATCGGCCCGCCCCAACTCTACATCGACGGGTCAGTTCCGCAATTGCCGGTCTTCCAGCGCGTCATGTCTTGCCGCAACGGATACGCGGGCTACTCCAACGGCAGCGCAGGCGGAGGAACTTTTCCCATCCTGGGTTCCCCGGAAGATGAATACAAAGTCCCGCGCCAAAATTATTTTGCCCTCGGGGACAACAGCTACAATAGCAGCGACAGCCGGTATTTCGGACCGGTGCCTGAGCAGAATGTTGTCGGGCGGGGTCTCGTCGTTTACTGGCCCTTCCTCGGCCAGTGGGGGCTGATCAACTAGGCGCTGAAGTGCCGGATGGCATCGGCCACCCCCTCGCCCCATGGATAAGGTGAAACATATCCGCCTGCGGCGAGCACGAGCTTTTTGACTTCGCCAACCGCATTATCCGGACAGGCCACCATCGCCGCGGCCGCGCCATCAAGCATCGGGATGTCATTGTGGCTGTCGCCGATGGCCAGAACTTCCTCGCGCGGCACGCCCAGATGCCGCGCGAGTTCCGCCAAGACGGAGCCCTTGTGAATCTCCCGGTGGGTGAAGCGCATCCATACGTGGTTGTAGTTGAAGGAGAATTCGGGAACATCGGATGCGAGTTCGCGAATCCTCTGCGCCGTGCGCTCCATCAGCGCCGCACTTTCCGTCATGAGCCCGGAGATGCGCCCCCCCTCGTAAAGCATTTCGATCCCCTCCTCCTGCGTCGCCATCCGCTGGATAGCCTCGACGACGTGCCCAGCGCGTCCAAACAAGTCAGCCGTCTGTTCCTCGGTGCGGTCGTTCCATTCTGCAAGCGCCTGCCAATTCCCGTCCTGCGTCCGGGCGTAAATCTCTTTCTCGCTGCTGAGGACAAACTCCGGGTCATGTGGCAGGCAGGCATGCTCCAGTCCCTCGAGGGCAAACCAGAACTGCCGCCCCGTGTTGACCGCCCAGAGGGCGCCGCGGCCGCGCAGGTCACGCAAGGCGACGCAGAGCGAGGCCGCCGTGCGAGCATCGGGTTCGTGGCCAACGAGGGTGCCGTCGAAATCGGTGCTCAACAAACGAATAGCCATGCCCTAAAGTAAAAGACATAGCTTGTAATTGAACCAATGAAATCCGCCTACGAAATCGCCATGGGCCGCCTCGAAGCGCAAGCGCCGAGCGTGCAACTGACCGAAGACCAGAAAGAACGCATCGGCGGCATCGAAGCCAAGTGCAGGGCCGACGTCGCCGCGAAGGAGTTGCTCCTGCTAGGTGAAATTGAAAAGGCGCGCAAAGCCGGTGACTCCGATCAAGTCACGCAGCTGCAACGTCAATTCGCCGACGAAGTCCGCCGACTGGAGGAAAAGCGCGAGAGAGAAAAGGACGCAGTGCGGACCGGAACCAAGCCCTGATGGATCCGCGCATCCCCAGAGCGGAGGACGAGTTCTTCATGCGCTCGGCCATTGCGCTCGGGGAGAAGGCGGCAATCATGGACGGGACCGGCGGGCCGTTCGGCTGCGTCATCGTCAAGGATGGATCGATCATTGCGGAGGGCTCGAACCATGTCGTGGCAAAAAACGATCCGACATGGCACGGCGAAATGGCCGCGATCCGCGCCGCGGGAAAAACCTTGGGGACTTTCAACCTCGCGGGCTGCACTCTCTACACGAGCGGCGAACCATGCCCGATGTGCGCAGGCGCAATCTTCTGGGCCCGCATCGACCGCGTGGTCTACGCGTCCACAATCGCCGATGCTCTGCTCTATGGCGGTTTCGACGACCACCCGATCTACGAGGATCTCGCTAGGCCCATTGCTTGCCGAAAAGTTCCCGCAGCCCAGTGCCTGCACGAGGAGATGCTGGAACTCTGGCGCCGCTACGCGGCCAAGGCGGACAAGATCCACTACTGATCGCGCACCTTAGCAGGTGGTGCGGCGAGAGCATTGAAGTCCTTGGCCAGAATACTGTCCGGTTCGAAGGCCATGCGCCGCCGCGCCTCGGCAAGGACATCCTGCGCCTCCTTCTCGCGATCGGCGCGGCGCAACTCGAAAACGAGGGGACGCACGATATACTGGAAAAAGTTGCCTCCTCCGGAGCGGCCGATTTTGCGGGCCAGTGAATTGAACTCACGCACCGCATCCCGATACTGTCCCGCCGCGACGAGGCGCTGCAGCGTTTGCGCACCGGCGGCCGTGCTGAGATCGGAACGATCGCGCCGGTTTTGCGCGACCATTTGGTCGTCGAGCTTCTGCGCGCCGGCCACATCGCCGCTCGCGCGCTCGAAATCGGCCAGCCGCGCCTGATAGCGGACGCGGATATCTTCCTCGCCGCGGAACTTGGCAATGCCGGCCACGTAGTGATCGCGCAGCGCCTGGGGATCGCCCACTGCCTCGAGAGCACTCTCGCGCGCATCCCAAGCAGCGAGCAGGCCCGGCGCATTGTAGAGAGCGCTCTGCGCAGCCTCGAGCCAACGTGAGTCCTCACCGCGGCGGGCAAAAAGACGCCCCATGGCGAGATCGCCCAGAGCCGCATCTTGGGCCGGCGCCCGCGAGGCTTTGCCCGAGAGATAAAGCAGTTCGTGATCGGTGATGGGCAACCATGTCTGCGGGTCGAGCGC
Organism: Chthoniobacterales bacterium; assembly: GCA_037141375.1. Classification (GTDB taxonomy): domain Bacteria; phylum Verrucomicrobiota; class Verrucomicrobiia; order Chthoniobacterales; family JACTMZ01; genus JACTMZ01. The sequence goes on from JBAXCT010000035.1 coordinate 3,408, forward strand.
CATGCCCACCGTGTAGTTCTGGTTGAAATACCGGCCGGCATCGAGCTCCCACTTGCCGTCCGCACTGCGCAGGTATCCAAACCAAGCGTGTCCGCCATCCTGCCCCTGCCCGACAAAATAAAGCGTGGGGATGCCTTTCGCTTTGCCGGCGATCGCCGCGAAGTAAGCTTGGTCGACGCAAATACCGCCCCAAAACTCGATGTTCTGCAGGAGGTAGCGGCCGTGCGACCAGATGAAGACCCCTTTCTCGAGGCGCCGCCTGTCGTAGTTGATCGAGGAGAAAGCTTGGTCGAACTGATTGCGCCGCGCCCTCACATTTTTGGCCGCCCACTCCAGTTCGCTGCGCGGCACCGGGGCATCGACGAGAAATTTCAGCTGCGAAGCGGACAGCCGTCGGAGGTCGAACTCGAGACGGCCGGCATCGTTGGCGGCAACGTAAAATCCGAAGCGGTCGGCGAGGGATTCACCCATGACGGGAACCGCCGAGGGATTGACCTGCTGATGGGGCCAGAAGCTCGGCTGCCGCTGGTCATAGACCAAGGCGTAAGCCAACATGAGCGCGCGGTAAGTTTCCCACCGGCCCGGATGCGCGGCATAAAGTTCCTGGAGACGCGTGAGGGCAACGGGCGGAAAATCGTCGGGCGTGAGCAGAAGAAAAAATTCCCGCAAGAAGTCGTTGTCGGCCGCGAGCTTGAAAAGAAAATCAGCCCGTGCCCGCAATGCGACGTCGCCATCGTGCGGCGTATAGTCAGGCGGCAGGAGAGCCTGCAGGATCTCCGCGGGCACCGTCGCCTGAGAGAGCTTGTCCGCCGCCGTCGGCAAGGAGCGCCCGCTGCGGTCGGCAGGCAAAAGCATGCCCGGGGGAATGACCAAAAGACTATTCGCTTTGTCCGGGTCCTGCAGCACCCGTCGTCCGAGATAGGACCGCAACGCCTCCGGTTCCGGTGTGCCGAGCAGGCGGCACCATTGCGCGAGCAACTGCCATCGGCGGAAAGTATCGCCCGCCGTGCTGCCGACTTGGGCAAAATTCGAGGGCTTCCAAGACCCGGCCAGATGATCCTCGAGCTGGTCGGCGGCAGCCGCCCACCCCATCGAGCGGATCTGGTCAAAATCGCCGGCCGAGGGGAGCCGCGCGATATCGAACGCCGCAAGGCCGGCCGAGGGCACCAGACACAGCAAAAGAAAAAATCTTTTCAACTCCGTCAAGATACCCTTTCCCCGACGCTTTCCAAGCGACTCTGCGACAAAAAAATATCAGGAACCGGCGCAGCGCAACGCGAGGTCGCGAGCCGCCCGGTCGGCCGCCAGCAAGGAATCGAGATCCTGCAGGGGAAGATCAGGAGTTCCCTCCAGGACGCGCGCTACGACCTCCCAGATGCGCGGAAAAGCGATGCGCCCGGCCAGAAATTCTGCGACGGCCACCTCGTTGGCCGCATTGAGGACGGCCGGAGCGATTCCGCCCCGCTCGGCCACCTGCCGGGCGAGATCGAGCGCCGGAAAGACATCGTAACGTGGTTCCTCGAAATCCAGCTTGCCAAGCTTGGCGAATTCCAGCGGCGGCAGGCTGCCTGCCAGGCGGTCGGGCCAGGTCAACGCGTATTGGATCGGGAAGCGCATGTCCGAATGGCTCATCTGCGCGAGCACCGATCCGTCGATGAATTCCACCATCGAATGGATGATGCTCTGCGGATGGATGACGACTTCCACCCGTCCGATATCCACCCCGAAAAGCCAGTGCGCCTCAATCATCTCCAGCCCTTTGTTGAAAAGCGTCGCCGAGTCGATGGTGATCTTTTCACCCATGCGCCAAGTGGGATGCCGCAGGGCCTCCTCGCGCGTCACGGCTCGCAGTTTGTCTTCCGGCCATTCCCGGAACGGACCTCCGGAGGCGGTGAGGAGCAGTTTTCTCACATGAAGGGGATCGCGGCCTTCAAGGCATTGAAAAATGGCGTTGTGCTCGCTGTCGACAGGCAGGATGCGGCACCCATGCCGCACGGCCGCCGGCATGACCAGTTCGCCGGCCACGACGAGCACTTCCTTGCTGGCCAGAGCAATGTCCTTTCCCGCAGCCAATGCGGCGAGCGCCGGCCGCAAGCCGCCGGTCCCCACGATCGCGATGAGCACCATGTCAGCAGCCTCAATCGAGGCAAGCCGGCAGAGACCCTCCTCGCCGGTAAAAATATTTTTCGGCGTGTAATCCAACAACGACTTGAGCTGCGCCGACGAAGATTCGTCCGGCACGGCGAGAAACTCGGGCCGCAGATCATTGGCCGCGGCGCCCAAGGCCGGGATATTGCGAAAGCCGGACATGCCGACCACGCGCACACGGTCGGGCAGATCCTGGGCCACGCGGATGGCACTGCGGCCGATCGATCCGGTCGCGCCGAGAAGAACGATGCAGCGCGGGCTCATCCCTGGGGCAAGCCGAGCACCAAGCGCATGTAGAAAAAGAGAAGCGGCGCGGTAAAGAGGATGCTGTCGATGAGATCAAGCACGCCGCCGATGCCGGGAAGCAAGCCACCGGAATCCTTGGCGTCCGCGCTGCGCTTGACGATCGACTCGGCCAGATCGCCGATGACCGCGGCGAGGCCGAGCAGCACGCCCAAAACGGCAAGATCGGTGGGACGGAAGACGGCGAGGCGGTCGGGGATGAGCATCCAGAGACCGAAGCTTCCCGCCGTGGCGACGAGAACCGCGCCGACCAAACCCTCCCATGATTTGTGGGGACTGATATGCGGCACCAGCTTGTGTCGTCCGAAGACGCTGCCCACAAGGTAAGCTCCCATGTCGCTGAACTTCGTCACGAGGAGCAGGTAGAGGACGTAGTATTGACCGGTCGTCTCGCCATGCGGGCCCCGCGGGGCAAGGTAGACGATCTTGGTCAGGAAGTTGAACAGCCACACAATGTAGAGCAGCCCGAAAAGCGTGTAGGCCATTGTCTCGAGGGGATTGCGGTCGCGCGTGCGCTGGAACATCTGACGCGCGAAGACCACGAGCAGGAACATGATCAGCACCGCGATCTCGAAGTCATAGGATTTTTCCGGGCCGTGAGCACGGAAGTTCAGCGAGCTCGCCGCGAAGAAAACGACGGCGCAGATGATCGCGGTCAGCTTGAAGTTGGGGATGCCGCGCCGATCGAGCATCTCGTAATATTCCCAAAGGCCGAGCAGGCCGATCCCTGCGATGGTCACAAAAAAAATCTGCTCGTAACCGGAAAGAATCGTGCCGAGGACAACCGCCCACATGGTGAGCGTGCTGACCAAACGGCGGCGAAAAACTTTTTGTGAGGAATCCATGCGGCCGCGCATGGTCAAAAGCCCGAGCACCAAAGGCAAGCGCTCATTGGCCCCCGGGGCCCGGGATGCTATGGTGCCACCCCGACCATGACCAAGCTGCACAGCGAGCGACCAGAGCAGACCGTGGCGGCCGGCCGCGCCTTGGCCGCCCGCCTGGGACCGGGCTGCACCGTGGCATTGCGAGGTGACCTGGGCGCGGGCAAGACCCATTTTGTCCGGGGCCTGCTCGGGGGTTGGGAGGCGGAAGCGCAAGCAACCAGCCCGACTTTCGCCCTACTGCACGAATACCCCACCCCGCGGGGAACAGTCTTCCATCTGGATCTCTACCGGGCGGGGTCGGCGGAGGAGGTCTGGTCCGCCGCGCACGACGAATTGGAGGACAGCGGAGGCATGGTCGTCATCGAATGGGCTGATCGCTTTCCCGAGTTGGTCCCTCCTCACGCTGTGCACGTCTTCATCGCCCACGCAGGCGATGGATGCCGCACGATCGAGATCACCGAATGAAGGTTCTGGCCATCGAGTTGTCGACCGCCGCCGGAAGCGTCGCCGTATCCACGGATGGCGAACCGCCGGAGGTGGAGCGCTTTGCCTGCCCGCGCGGTCGTGGGGCGCAGGTTTTCGATGTGCTGTCGCGGATGCGCCCGCGGTGGCATGGGGTCACGCGCGTGGCCGTTGGCGTCGGACCCGGATCCTACAACGGACTGCGCGCCGCATGTGCGGTGGCGGGGGCCATGCAATCCGCCCTCGGAATCGATGCCGTTGTCGCGTCATCGGCATGCCTGCTGGATGTTTCGGAGCAGCACTATTTCGCGACGGGCGATGCGAGGGGCGGTCGATTTTTCTGGGCGGAAATCCGCGACCGGGCATTGGTGGGAGAATTGAGTCTGGTTGATGCTGATGCGCTGGCCCTGCTGCTGGCACAAAACAAGCCGGCTTACCGCATCGGCCCGGTGGCCGGTTGGGAAAGCCTCCCCGTGGCCGACCCCGATGCGGGTATCCTCGCGCGCTTGGCCCCGTCGCTCAGCGCGGCAAAAGAAGGACAACTCGATCCGATCTATCTCAAGCCGCCGCACATCACCCTCCCTAAGGCGGCGCGGCCATGACTTGCCACCGGCAGGCGATGGGTGTTCATTGGCCGCTCATTACCAACCTGATGAACCGCGCGCGAGCCGTCTTTCTATCCCTTCTGCTGGCGTCCAATGCGGGCGCTGCCCAGCGACTGACCGACCTCGTCGATGTTCCGCGTCCCACCTGGGAAACGCAGAAGCAGGCACGGACCTATCTTCTCAGCATACCCGCACCGCGCGGGCAGATCACCGACCGCAACGGCGCACCGCTCGCCCAGTCGCGCATAGGCTACAATCTGGGCCTCAAGTTCCCTACACCTTTGGACTTCAGCGATTCGCAGGTCATCAATTTTGCCCGCAGCCAGATCCTCACGGCGGAAAAGTTGCTCGGGCGCCGCTTCGACGTCACGGACCAAGCCATCGCCCTGCACTACAAGAACCGGGGCATCCTGACTTTCGATCTGGCCGAGGACCTGAACCAGGAGCAGATTGCCGCGGTCAGCCGCGGGTTGGGCACGGGGCTCGTTCTCGATCCGGTTTACTTCCGGCACTACCCCCTCAGCTCTCTCGCCGCACACATGGTGGGCTATGTCGGAAAGCAGGCTCCGCTTTCCCTCAAGCCGATCGAAAACAAGGATCTGCTTTTTCCCGAGACCGAGGGGCGAGAGGGGCTCGAACAGGTCTTCGACAACGAGCTGCGAGGGACGAGCGGCGTGCTCAACCTCACGCTCAATGCGGAGGGCAAACGCACGACAGAGAGGATCATCAGTCAACCCATCCCCGGCTACAATCTCATCACCACGCTGGACCTCAAGGTGCAGAAGGCCTGCGAAAGCGCCCTCGCCTCTTCCGGCCGGCGTGGCGCGGTCGTGGTCATCGACCCGCATACCGGAGAAATCCTCGGCATGGCTTCGCGCCCATCCTACGACCCCAACGCATTCATCCCCTCGATCACGCCGGATGTTTTTGCCAAGCTCAACAATGACCCTGCGGCCCCGCTTTATCCCCGCGCCTATCGCTCCGCTTATCCTCCGGGCTCGACATTCAAAACCTTCGTCGGCCTCGCCGCGCTCGAGAGCGGACTGATCACGGCCAAGACCAAAATCAGTTGCCCCAGCGGATTGCAGGTCGGCAATTTTTATTTCCGCAACCATAGCTCCGGCAACCGCGGTTCGCTCAACCTCGGGCAAGCCTTGGCCCAATCCTGCAATACTTGGTTTTATCAGGTCGGGCTGAAAATCGGGGCGGCCCCGATCATCCAATGGTCCGACGCCCTCGGACTCGGACGCCGCACCGGGATACCGCTGAGCACCGAGGCACGAGGAAACATCCCGAACGACGAGTACATGCTGCGCGTGCACAAACGCAAAATCCTGCAGGGCGACGTCGCAAATATAAGCATCGGGCAGGGGGACGTCCTCATCACCCCGCTGCAAATGGCGCAGGCCATGGGAGTGCTTGCGGCGGGAGGAACTTTCCACCAGACGCGCTTGGTCAAGCAGGTGCAGAGCATCGACAACCACGTGGTCTCCGCCTATCCGGACCGCATACGCTCGGAGTTGAACATCCAAGACGAGAACCTCGCCGAATTGACCAAAGGGCTCGTGATGGTCACGAGCGACGGCACCGGGACAGGACACCAAGCGGCAACAGTCAAGGGTTTGAAAGTTGCGGGTAAAACAGGCACCGCACAATGGGGTCCGGTGAGCAAGAAGCGGAATGCAGCGTGGTTTGCCGGCTTTGCGCCCGCGGACAACCCCCTTTATTCCTACGCCGCCGTGGTCGAGGGAAATTCCGGCGAAACCATCACTGGTGGCACCGCCGCCGCCCCGGTGATCGGAGATGTGCTCTCATCCCTCCTCAAGGACTACAAGCCGCCGAAGAAGGAGGAGAAACCAAAAGACGAAGAAGAAAAGGAAGCACCGAAGGAAGACGAACCCTCCGAGCCGACACCCGCCGAACCTGCGGAGGACCGTACCGAGGACCTGATGAACCCCGACGGAGCGCCCGTGGCTCCCGAGGCTGTAACGCAGTAGAATTCGGACACCATTATTCAGGTTTGCGGTTGGCTGTGCGCCTCACGATAATACGAGGCTGATGCTCGAACTGCGCGAAGTCACGGTGGCGATCGATGACGATCCGGAAAACGAGCCCCTGCTGAAGGATTTCTCGGCTCGCTTCCCTCGCGGCGAACTCTGCGCCCTGCTCGGACCCAGCGGGAGCGGCAAAACAACCCTTGTCCGCGCCGTGGCCGGCATCGCCGGGGTAGTCGGCGGCTCGCTGCACTGGGAGGATCGCAACCTTGAGGAAGAGGATCTTCCTCCGTCGCAAATCGGCTACGTGCCACAGTTCACCATCAGCCACGAGAACTTGAGCGCGGAGGAGAACGTTAAGTTGGCCCTGCGCCTGCGCATCGCGGGCCTGACCAACGAGCAGAGCGAGGAACGCAAAAACGAGCTGCTCGAACTGACCGGGTTGGCGGCGGCAGCCGGCACGATTGCAAAAAACCTCTCGGGTGGACAACGCCGACGGTTGGCCTTGGCCATGGAACTGGCCAGCGCACCCCCTCTCCTTCTCTGCGACGAGGTGACCAGCGGATTGGATGCCAAATCGGAAAAGGAAATCCTCGAACTCTTGCGCAAAGTCGCGCGCGACGGAAACCGCGTGGTCTTGGTTGTGACGCACAGTCTGCGCGATTTGGATCTATTCGACAAAGTGGCCATCCTATCCGACGGACATCTGGCTTACTTCGGGCCACCCGACACCGCGGCGCACTACTTCCGGGCCGAAACAGTGGAGGGCATCTTCGACCGTTTGCCGCTGCGCAGGGGTGACGACTGGCACGCCTCGTGGAAAAAGCACCGGGCACATTTCGAGAACTCCCACCACGAAGATGCCGAGAGAGGCCCCGCCGGCAATCTCAAGAACACGAACGCAAACGCAGTGCGCCTGCCCGGCGCTTGGCTGCAATTCCTCACCCTGCTTGGCGTGCGCTGGAAAAACTTTGCCCGCAACAAAACCGGCGTGGCTTTGCAGCTCGGACTTCTCCTCGGCTTTCCCTGCGTGGTCGCGCTGTTCGCCCTCGACGGGCTCCCGGCCGTGCCGGGGGTGGACGCGGATCTTAGCGGCGACGTCGTCCGCCAGATGGCGGAGGCGCGGACTTTTGCCGAGGGCGCGAGCAAGGCCGGCAGCATGGTGTCGGGCTTGGTTCTGCTCCAAGTCATCCTCCTCGGTTTGATGGGCGCCAACAACAGCGCGAGGGAGATTGCCGGCGAACGGAGCATCTTTGAAAAAGAGCGGTTTGCCGGAGTGAACACCGCCGCATACATCGGATCGAAAGTGGCCTTCCTGGCCGTGCTGGTCATTTTCCAGTCGGTTTGGATGACTTGGTTTGTCCGCGCGGTAGCGCATTTTCCGGGCGATGCCCCGCAGCAATTTCTTTTCTACCTGCTGGCCAACGCATCATTGACCGCTGTCTGTCTGGGCATCTCGGCGGTGGCAAAATCGGCCGACCAAGCCAGCCTCGCCTCGATCTATCTCGTCGGCTTTCAGCTCCCCCTCTCGGGCGCGGTTCTCGCCCTGCCCGCCGGATTCGACGCCGCGCTGCGCCCGTTCATCGCCGCTTATTGGAGCTGGAGCGGGACGCTGCAAAGCCTGCGCGCCACGAGGTATTACGACGTGCTGGAACTCGTCGTGCCGACGAGCCTTTCCGCCGCCCCGCTCTGCACTTGGGTGCTGGCCACACATGTTATTCTCGGAATCTTCATCGCATGGTTGGGTTGCCTTCGCGCTGCTTGGGACCGATAAGTATCCGCATGCCCCGCCGCGCCAACAGTGCACCCAAAACCGGCTGGCTTTTCGCCGCCTTGGCGTCCGCCCTCATCCTCATTGCCGGCGGAGGCTACTTCTTCGGCCCCTCGCGCACCCCTTACCGCACCATGCCGGAATTCCCTGTGGAGGAATACCTCGCCACATCGAGTTCCCTGCGGGGAAACACTTACCGGCTGACCGGGGCGGTGCTCAACTCGATCGCTTGGTCGCCCGCCTCAGGGCGTTTGATCTCCGTCGAGCCGACGGGGTCGGACTCCCCCATTCCGCTGGTCCTCCCGCCCGCCTTGGGAGAATCGAACATCCAGAAAGGGCAGCGCTTCCACTTTCTGGTCGAAGTGAGGGAAAACGGCATCCTCTACGCCAAGGAGTTGACCAAGTCATGAACAAGAGCCTGGTTTTGATTGCCCTCATCTCCGCCAGCGCGGCCTTTGCGGCGGAGGACAACGGCCTGGGCGATTCCCGCGCGGCAACCGGGGGAGCGCGTCCGCCGCAGATGAACGAGGGGTTCATCGGCCGCGATGTCCCTTCGTTCGATCCGGGCAGCGATGTGATGTCCTTCGACGGCAAGATCTGGAACATCAACAACAACCGCCTGCTCCGCGCACGCTTCGAAAAATATCTCAACGCGCCGGCCGCCACGGGCGCGTCCGACGTCGCCTACCGGAAAACGATCGACCGCATTCTCGCTCTGCTCGCCCCGGGCCGTGCGAACAGCAAAAATATCGACGAGGCATTTGCCCTGCTGCCGAAGGCATCAGAGTACAAAGACGACGCGAATCTTTGCCGGACGATGTCCGACGCCATCTACGCCGCCCGCTCAAGCTTGCAGACGATCGAGAACCTGAAGCGCGAAAATGCCGCGCTGGAAAAGCAGCGCGTCACCGCGGAATGGAACAACCAGATGGCCTCGAAAACATCAGACCTCAAGCTCCCCTCAGGCGCACGCGACGCCGCGGTTGTCGCCGCGCAGCAGGAGAACCTCAAATTCGAACGCGACACCCGCTTGGCCACGACCAAAAGGATTCTTTCCGACGTCAGCCAGACGATCGAAAACAACAAGCTGCGCATCGCCCTCACGGAACTCAACACACGAGGACACCTGCAGGCGCTCATCATGCAGTATTTCGCCACGCGCCGTTTCGAGCACGTCATCATCGCCAACCGGTTCTATCGCGCCATCTACAAGGACGGCGACAATTCCATCGACGTCTACAAGCAAATGGTCGAGTCGCTCCCCGTTAGCAAGGATGCCGGACAGGCCAAGATCAGCGCGGAATTCGACCCAAAAGTCTCGGCGGCCGGCGGATCGGCCGATACGTCCAACGGGGTCTCGGCCCGTGCTGGCACCGACGAGGCGGCGGTTGGGATGCGCAAGGATACCGGGGCGAGCGGCGGCAACGGCGGAGCCTTCTCGGCCAGCGGTGCACGTCTTGGACTGGAGAACTTCAGCGTGGAAAGCCTGACCGGCGGGGTGGCCGTCGCGGCGCAGACCGTGAGTAAGCTGGTCAGTTCGCTCAGCCAGATCGACAGCCTAGCCAACGAGGCGATCCGCGACATCAACGAGGGCGTCGAGGCGTATAAATTCCTTCTCGAGCAGGGCGAGCTGAACAGCGCGACGGAGCGTTTGGCCGAGACATTCGCGCTCGGTGAG
>JBAXCT010000036.1:0-13109 GCA_037141375.1 Chthoniobacterales bacterium
GATCCGGCAACTGGCCGAGGAGAATATCCAGCGACGGAGCCTGATCGGCATGGGCTACCACGGCTGCCACACTCCGCCGGTGATCCAGCGCAACATTCTGGAAAATCCAGGCTGGTATACGGCCTACACGCCTTATCAGGCCGAGTTGGCGCAGGGCAGGCTGGAGGCATTGTTGAACTTCCAGACGATGGTGACCGACCTCACCGGCATGGAGATCTCCAACGCATCGCTGCTCGACGAGTCCACGGCGGCGGCCGAGGCCATGGCGATGGCCCACGGCATCAAGGACGATCGCAACAAGTTTTTCGTGGCGGACAACGTGCACCCGCAAACCATCTCGCTCCTGCGAACACGGGCGGAGCCGCTCGGGGTAGAAATCGTGACCGGCCCGTGTCACGAGGCGCCGTGCGGATCCGATTTTTTCGGTGCGATGGTGCAATACCCGGCCACCGATGGTGCGGCTGAGGATTACACAGAGCTCGCCGCAAGAGTGCACAAGGCGGGCACGCTCTTTATCGTGGCGACGGATCTGCTGGCGCTGACCCTCTTGCAACCACCGGGGGAATTCGGAGCGGACATCGTGGTCGGCAGCGCGCAGCGCTTTGGCATACCGCTGGGCTACGGTGGTCCGCATCCTGCGTTTCTCGCCACCATCGACGAGCACAAGCGGCGCCTGCCCGGGAGGTTGATCGGCGTCTCGAAGGATGCTGACGGCCATCCGGCCATGCGGCTGTCCCTGCAGACGCGCGAGCAGCATATCCGCCGCGACAAAGCGACGAGCAACATCTGCACAGCCCAAGTGCTTCTCGCCGTGATGGCATCGATGTATGCGGCCTATCATGGGCCGGAGGGACTCAAGGCCATCGCACAACGCACGCACAACCTCGCGGCAACGCTGGCCGCGCGACTGGCGGACACCGGGCACCGGGTACATCACCGGACTTTCTTCGACACAATCCGCGTGACCCCGCATGGCGCGGGGGCCGCCGACCTCCTGCCGCGCGCGCGCAAGGCGGGATTCCTGTTGCGTGATTTCGGCGACGGTTCGATCGGCATCGCGCTGGATGAAACGGTGACTTTGTCCGAGGTCAACAGCCTGCTCACCGTGTTCGGAGCGACGGGCGCCACGGAGGCAACCGAGAGCCGTCCGCCGGAGATTCTTGAGCGCCGCACCCCGTATCTCACCCACCCTGTCTTCAACACACATCATTCCGAAACCGAGATGATGCGCTACATGAGGCGCCTGGAGGGGCGCGACCTCGCGCTCAACCACAGCATGATCCCTCTCGGTTCGTGCACGATGAAGCTCAACGCCGCGGCCGAGATGATGCCAGTCACCTGGCCCGGGTTCGGCTCCATCCACCCGTTCGCCCCGGTGGAGGATGCGGCGGGCTACGCGAAACTTTTCCGCCAACTCGAAGCATGGCTCGCCGAGATCACCGGCTTCTCGGCGATCTCGCTGCAGCCGAACGCCGGCTCGCAGGGCGAATATGCCGGGCTGCTGATCATCCGCGCCTACCATCTTTCCCGCGGCGACACGCAGCGCGACATCTGTCTCATCCCCACCTCGGCGCACGGCACGAACCCGGCCAGCGCGGTCATGGCGGGCATGACGGTGGTGACTGTCGACTGCGACGAGGAAGGCAATGTGGACATCGGCGACCTGCATGCGAAGGTCGGCCAGCATGGCTCGAAACTTGCGGCTCTCATGGTCACGTATCCCTCGACCCATGGCGTCTTCGAGGAGCAGATCCGCGAAATCTGCGGCATGGTGCACGCCGCGGGCGGCCAAGTTTACATGGACGGCGCCAATCTGAACGCGCAGGTCGGGCTTTGCCAACCGGGCGCGATCGGCACGGATGTCTGCCACCTGAACCTGCACAAGACATTCTGTATCCCGCACGGCGGCGGAGGCCCCGGCATGGGCCCGATAGGCGTGGCCGCGCATCTCGCCCCCTTTCTTCCCAGCCATTCGGTTGTGCCAACGGGAGGAGCGCAAGCCATCGGCGAGGTCTCGCAGGCGCCTTGGGGAAGCGCGAGCATCCTGCCGATCTCGTGGATGTATATCCGCATGATGGGAGCTGCGGGCCTGACGCACGCTACCAAGGTCGCGATCCTCAGCGCCAATTACATCGCCCAGCGCCTCGTGCCGTATTTCCCGGTTCTCTACAAAGGCAAGAACGGGCGCGTGGCCCACGAATGCATCCTCGATATGCGCGATTGGAAACCGCGCGCGGGCATCGAGGTCGAAGACATTGCCAAGCGGTTCATGGATTACGGCTTCCATGCCCCGACCATGAGCTGGCCGGTGCCGGGGACATTGATGATCGAGCCGACCGAGAGCGAGCCTTTGACGGAACTCGATCGTTTCTGCGATGCGATGATTGCCATCCATGGCGAACTGACTGCCGTCGAAGAGGGCCGGATGGACCGGGAGGATAATCCCCTGAAAAACGCGCCCCACACCGCCGAGTGCGTGACCGCCGACGAGTGGAACCACGCCTACTCGCGTGAGATAGCAGCTTTTCCGTTGCCCTGGCTCAAGGGGAACAAGTTCTGGCCTAGCGTCCGGCGCGTAGACAACGTCTACGGCGACCGTAATCTCTTCTGCAGCTGCGCGCCAGTCGGAGCCGCTTCATAGCGTTTTAGCTCTCGCTCTGGTTGGAACCGCGACGGAGCTTCACCTTGAGCTGCTCGACCATGCGGCGCACGTAGCCATAGCGAGCTTTGGCGCGCGGTTGGAGGATGGCGAGGCTCTCGTTGTGCGAGCCCCATTCGAGAATCTCGAGGGTGACAGCACGCAGACCCCAGCGATTCACCTGCCCGTAGTCCGGCATGTAAAGATCGACCTTGTCCTTGCCGACCATGGCGGAGCCATAGTCGTCGATGATGTAGAGCTTTCCGGTCTCCGCAACACGGAATTTCGTTCCGACGGGGAAGCGGGACCAATCGGCGGCGGCACTGTTGAGCGTGCCCGATTGGAGGCGACCACCGATGGCGTTGCGCTTGGCCCAAGCCCCGTTGCATTTCGCCCCGTAGGAGTAGGCGCTCGCCTTGACGGGAATCTTGGCCACAATTTTAGGGGCAGATTGCGCCGGAGTTGCGGGGCCGGGATGTGTGGCGCAACCCGCGGAGAGGAGCAGGGCCAGGCCTCCTGAGAGGGTGAAAATAAAGACGTGGGTAATCTTTCTCATCGGGGGAATCTGTTTGCATGGTCACTCCAAAACAACGCAGGAGTGACCAAATCCGAAACATTAGCATAGAATGCGGGCGTCGTGACGGCAAGCATCAGGAGTGAAGTTTAGCGATCATCATGGAGAAGCGCAGATTTCTCCTACCAGTAAAGCGGATTTCGCGCCAGAATACCGAGCTATGTTTACCGGTTTAGTTCGCGAGGTTGGAGAGGTTGTTTGGCTGCGCCAAACAGATCAGGTGGTCCAGTTGAGGGTCGCAGCGGCACGCACGGGGGAGCGCGCGCGGACAGGCGAAAGTATCTCAGTAAACGGATGCTGCCTTACCGTCGCGGCACAACGCGACGCGCAGCTCATGTTCGATCTTTTGGAAGAAAGCTTGGAGCGCACCAACATCGGACTGCTCAAACCCGGAGACTGGGTCAATCTCGAGAGAGCCCTGCGGGTGGACGGGAGGCTCGGGGGACACTTTGTCCAGGGTCACGTGGACTGCACAGCCAAAGTCTTGCGGATCACAGAGCAACAGGCCGACTTGCGCTTGGATATTGCGATGCCGCGGGAGTTCGCGCGTTACGTTGCGTTCAAAGGTTCGATCGCCTTGAACGGGGTCAGCCTCACCGTCTCCGAAGTGGAAGAAAGCAGCTTTGCGGTATGGATCATTCCGCACACCCTGAATAACACCAACTTGAGCCGATTGATCGAAGGCGATGAGGTAAACTTGGAATTCGACGTGCTGGCCAAATACATCGAAAGGCTGCTGCAGAAAGATGTCGGCGAATAGGTTGCGTCAGGGTGCACTCTCGACAACTTCCAACTGGTCAGGCGTGATGATTACGATCTGAATTTGCCGGTCCTTGTATTTTTCCAGCATGCCGCGCACGCGGACCTTTTGGTTGGCGTATTTGTTGAAACCTTCGGGAAATGCGCCGACGGCGGAGCGGAAGACAACCGCCACGAAGCCGGATTTGCTGTCTCCGAAGTTGAGGAAAGTGATGCTCTCGTCGGCGGTTTTTCCGACCCTTTTGACAAATCCTTCGACAACCGCATCACGCCCGACTTTTGCCTCCAGCGCAGACATATCCTCCGCCGGAATTGCCGTGGAAGCGTCTGCGGCCGTCGTCTCGGTTGATGCGGGGACGGGTTCTTCCGCGCGGGCGACAGACAGGGCGAAGATGGCTGAAACAAACAGGGCGGGGAATCGATTGCTGCTCATTCTCTCCTTATAGCCCGCCACCCACCGGGCACAAGGGCCAACTCAGCCGCCGACGTAGGACATCTCGACCTTCGGCTGCAACGTCTGGTTTGCGACCCGCAAGTCCGAGTAGCGGTCTTCCCGAGCCTGCCAGAGGGAGCGGATGCAATCGGACAATTGTTCATCCGATCCTCCGGAGCGCAGCAAGGCGCGAAGATCGGTGCCGCCAAAGGCGAAAAGGCAGCTCACCAGCTTGCCGTCGGCCGTGAGGCGAGCACGATTGCAGTCACCGCAGAAAGGAGCGGTGATCGAGGAAATGAATCCGACCTCCCCTCCTCCGTCGGCATAACGATACCTCCGCGCAACCTCGCCGCGCCATGCGGGTTCAAGCGGCACCAAACCGAAGGCCTCGTGCAAGCGCGAGCGCAGGACCTCGGCCGAGACAACCGATTCGTGACGCCATCCGTTGTGGTTGCCCACGTCCATGTATTCGATGAAACGCAGGGTGTATCCCTCGGACCGGCACCAAGATGCCAGGGGCAGCACTTCCGTCTCGTTCACGCCGTGCTGCACCACGCAATTGATTTTCAGCGGCAGACCCGCATCCGCCGCAGCGCGGATGCCGCGCAGAACATCGGCGACCGGACGATCTGTCCCGCCGAGACGGCGGAAGAGAGCATCATCCAGCGCGTCGAGGCTCACGGTGACACGGTGCAGGCCCGCGGCTTGCAAAGCGCGGGCCGCACTTTCCAGGAGAAGTCCGTTGGTTGTCAGCGCGATGTCCTCCAGTCCCTCGATGTCGGCGAGCATGGTGACCAAGGAGGAAAGATCGCGCCGCAGCAGCGGCTCACCTCCGGTCAGGCGGATTTTCCGCACACCGAGGCCGGTCATCGCCGCAGCCAAGCGCGTGATTTCCTCGAAGGTCAGAACCTCTGACCTCGGCAGGAATGGGAAATTTTCGCCGAAGACCTCGCGAGGCATGCAGTAAGGGCAGCGGAAGTTGCAGCGATCGGTCACCGAAATCCGCAGATCGCGGAGCGGACGTCCGAATTTGTCCAGCACGCTGCTCATGCGCAGCCGAGCGGCCGTCCCTCCGGTGCGTGCCGCGCGACAGGCTTCTGCCTCGCCAGATGCCAGGCGAACATTTTCATGACGAACAAATGCATCGGGGCTTGGGTCAGGCGATAAAACCACCATGGCAGCGACGGACGGTAGTTGAAAATGGCGGCGAGCACACTGCGCCGGTCCGGGCTTTCCCTAAATTCCAGCCGGGCGGGCGCGCGTCCGTCAGCCGGGTCGCTCTCTCTCGCGAGCAGTCCGCCCGTGATGTAATAGAGAGGACGATCGGGCGAGGATCGGTCGCTGGAGTACCCGAGTTCCAGCAGGGCGGGGCGCAGGCGGGTGATGCGGAAGGCGAGATTGAGACGGCTATCCACCTTGACGCGAAGGACAAATTTGAAAAGCGTGGGAAGCCAGCGGGCGTATTCCTGCGCGACCCAGATGGCATCACGCCCGGGCGGCAGGGGGAGGCGCTGGATCGAGCAGACGTAGCGGCCCTGCTCGGATTGCCGGTCGCGGCGCGCGAGATGCGCCTTCTCCGATCGGGTTTCCTCGCCGCCGGAAAGCGCCTCCTCCAGCGCGTCGTCGAAGGTTTGCGCGCTGATGCCGGCGCGCTCCTGCAAAGTAGGGGAATGGGCAACCATCGCATGGCGCAGGCTCTCGACAAGCGGCGCAACCAACTCGCGGTGCGCTCCGGTGACCAGGCGGATGGCCAGCACGCTCAATCGCGTGGGGATGAAGGGCAACGCAACGATGATTCGTTTGCGATGCAGGCTGTCGGCGGTGCGCCGCATGAGATCGACGTAGCTCATCACCTCGGGTCCACCGAGATCGAAAGCGCGCCCGAACATCTCCTCCCGTCCGAGACAGAAGCGCAGCAGCTCAACCACATCGCGCAGGCCGACCGGCTGCGTCATCGAACGCGTCCAATGCGGGCACAGCAGCACAGGCGATCGCCGGACGAGTCGCGTGACCATGCGAAACGACGATCCTTGGCGGCCGACGATAAGGCCCGCGCGCAAGCTCGTGACCGGAACCCCGCGCGCCGAAAGAACACGCTCGACCTCGAGGCGGCTGGCCAGATGACGGGAGAGACTCGCATCGTCGGGAATGATGCCGCCGAGATAAACGATGTGCTTAATGCCGGCGCGCGCGGCGGACCGGGCGAAATTGTCAGCGAGGATGAAATCCATGTCCTCGAAACGCGCCTGCGTGAGCCGTGCCGGGAGCATGGAGTGGACGAGGTAAACCGCGTAGTCGGCACCGGCGAGAGAGCGCTCGGTTTGCAGGAGGGAGAAAAGATCGCACTGCTCCCACCGCACACCCGGCATAGGCTGCGTCTTGGAGCGACTGAGGGCCACCACATCACAACGCGCGGCGAGCACAGGCAGCATAGCAGAGCCAACAAAGCCGGAGGCTCCCGCCACCACGACGACGGGCCTGTTCCTCGTTGCCTGCGGGTCCATCCCTGCCATCAAACACCTCTGCGGCACGCGCGCAAGCCTGCGCGCGCTCAGACGCGGTCGGCGCAGAGCAGGTAAATCCAGTTGGCGGCGAGCAGGGCCGCGGCAACCCAACGCAAACCGGGGGCGCTCAGCACCGCGGGGCGCATGGGTTCGAGACGGAAAACCAGAACCGAAGTCGCATAAACAGCGAGGAGAAAAAGGCCGGCTATTGTCGCCATCGCACCGGGATTGAGAGCAATAGCATCCGCGCATGCACCGTGCAGAAGAAGACGAGCCGCGCGCGTCCCTCCGCAACCCGCGCAGGGAAGTCCGCTTAAAGATTTCCAAACGCAGGGCCATCCGCCCCCGACAGGCAGGGAAAGAAGTAGTAGTGATCCGACCGCCGCGCAGGAGGATACGAATATCAGGATGAGACGCTCCGGTCCGGTGCGCATCCGCCAAGGCAGGGGGGGTGGCTGGGCGGTCGGCACTTTCTTAATTCGCCGTCGGCACACCGAGCGAGTGCATGGCACCGCCCACCGCGGCCGCGAGGAAAATAAGGGCGAAGAGGACCAACCCGCAACACACCAGCGAAGGCAGGAGGACAGCAATGCAGGCGCGACCCCGGCTGATGCCGTGCACTTGCGAGAGGCCGATGACCACGAGCGCAAGATTCCACACCGAGGCCAATATCGCCCCGAAAACAGGAAGCAACTGCAGCACCGCAGTCGATCCGCCAGCATAACAAGCAACGCGGAATGTTGCTTCAAAAGATTTTTTCGCCCCGCCGGTCAACATGAGGGCAAGGTGCAGCAGGCCTGCGGAAATGAAAGCGCCTGCGGCAAGCAGGAGAGGCAGAACCATGATCATACCGCCAATCGCCATGGTGGAGGCCATCATCTTTGCGATGGCCTGCTGTTCCGGCGTCCCGGCGGCCGGGCTGATGCTGTGGAGCACGTTCTGGTAGAAAATTCCGGCCAGACCGCCGAGCGTTCCCATGAGCACGAAAAAGAAAAGCGGTGCCCCGAGCCCTCCCGCGGGTGGCATCGCCGCGAAAGTCCGCGCGGGCTCGAACAAAACGTCGCGGATTGTTTCCACCAAAGAGTTAACGAAGCCCTTTTGCGATCGATGCTCCCATGGCATCCCCGTCGGCGTAGGAGCCACCTCAACGATCACCTCGCCGCCAGCATCGGGTGCGAGTTCGTCGATCACCTCCCCGAGAGGTTTCCACATGGCCATCCCGTCGCGCCAAGCGAGGTCTCCGGCCAAGAACCTGCCGCTGCGGTATCCGTCGCGGACCTCGGTCGGAGTGAATTGCCCCAAGGACTGGCCGGCGCGATTGAGGTGGATGTTCATCCGTTTTTTTTGCGCCGCAAGCCGCGCCCAGGTCAATCACGGAATGAAGCAGGCCCCCGGCGGAGTTGATTTCCCGCAGCGGTGCGGTGAACATCGCTCCATGGCTTTAACTTACAGCGTGCCGCTCGGACCCGACTTTGCGATTCCTGAATTTTCGTTGCCCGATGTGGCAACCGGCCGAAACCTTTCCCCGGCCGCCATCTCGGGTGAGAAAGGCACGGTGGTGGCCTTCATGTGCCGCCATTGTCCCTACGTGATGCATGTGCTGCCGATGTTTCTGGAATTGGCGCTCGAGTACGGAGCGCGCGGACTCGGCTTCGCTGCGATCAGTTCCAACGATATCCTCTCGTACCCTGGCGACGCGCCGGAGCGCCTCCGGGAAATGACCGAGGCCAACAAGTTCCCCTTCCCACTCCTTTACGACGAAACGCAGGATACGGCGCGCGCCTTCCATGCCGTATGCACGCCGGAGTTTTACGTTTTCGACCAACGCAGCAAGCTGCAATACCACGGGAGGATGGACGGCAGTTCCCCGGGGAACAACGTGCCATGCACCGGCACCGAACTGCGTGCGGCGCTGGATGCGCTGCTCGAGGGGCGCAACGCCCCCTCGCCGCAACATCCCGGCATGGGCTGCAACATCAAGTGGAAATAGGGACTCATCACGATCCCTCCATGCCCGCGACCGATGGCACACAACGTCCCACGCACCATCATGGCGTGTTTCGCCTGCGCTATGGCCATCCCATTCCATTTGGCGCCAGCATCGTCCCCGGCGGGGTGAATTTCTCGGTTTTTTCCGCACATGCCACAAGCTGCACGCTCGTTCTTTTTGAGAAGGGCGCACAGCGGCCCTTCGCCGAGATCCCCTTCCCTCCCGAGTTCCGCATGGGGGACGTGTTTGCCATGATGGTATTCGACATCCATCCGCACGACATCGAGTACGGTTTCCGCATGGAGGGTCCCTTCAGCCCGCGGGCCGGCCACCGTTTCAACGGGCGCCATATTCTCCTCGATCCCTTCGCCCGCTCGATCGGCGGTCGCGAGATTTTTGGCGCGGCGCCGCGTCCGCACGACATCTTTCCCCACCGCGGACGCATCCCGCTGAACGATTTCGAGTGGGAGAACGACCGACCGCTGGATCTGCCAGTCTCGCATCTGGTCATCTACGAACTCCATGTCCGCGGCTTCACCCGCCACGCATCTTCCGGCGTGGCCCGCCCGGGAACTTTCGACGGACTGCGCGAAAAAATCCCCTATCTCAAAGATCTGGGCGTGAACTGTGTCGAACTGATGCCTCTGTTCGAATTCGACGAGCATGAAAACACGCGTAACAACCCTGAGACCGGCGCCCCGCTCTCCAATTATTGGGGCTACAGCACCGTCGGATTCCGCGCGCCGAAAGCAGGCTACGCGGCTCGCGTCCCGCAGGATGGCGAGGTCAACGAGTTGAAAGACCTCGTCAAAGAATTCCACAAGGCGGGTATCCAGGTGATCCTTGATGTCGTCTTCAACCACACCGCCGAGGGTGACGCTGAGGGCCCGGTCATTTCTTTCCGCGGCTTGGACAACAAGACCTATTATCTCCTCGCGCCGGACGGCAGTTATCCCAACTTCAGCGGTTGCGGCAACACGCTCAACTGCAACCATCCGGTGGTGCGCGACTTCGTCCTCGACTGCCTGCGTTACTGGGCCGCGGAATACCACATCGACGGCTTCCGCTTTGATCTGGCCTCGGTCCTCGGACGCGACTCTCAGGGCGTCCCGCTATCCAACCCGCCGTTGCTCGAATCGATCGCCTTTGATCCTCTTCTCGCCCACTGCGAACTGATCGCGGAGGCGTGGGATGCCGGCGGACTCTATCAGGTTGGCAACTTTCCGAACTACGGGCGCTGGATGGAGTGGAACGGTAAATACCGTGATGCGGCACGGCGCTTTCTGCGCGGGGACGACAATTCCGTGGCCGAAATGGTGCAACGCATCTTGGGTTCGCCTGACCTCTATCAGGAGGCGGGACGAAATCCGTCGGCCTCGGTGAACTTCATCACCTGCCACGATGGTTTCACTTTGGCGGATCTGTTCACCTACACGCAAAAACGCAATCTGGAGAACGGAGAGTCAAACCGGGATGGCGGTGACGACAACCTCTCATGGAACTGCGGAGCGGAAGGCCCGGCCGCGGATGAGGAGATCATGGCACTGCGGTTGCGCTGCGCGAAGAACGCGATGACGCTGCTGCTCGTCAGTCAGGGCGTGCCAATGCTCACCATGGGCGACGAGATGGGTCGCACGCAGCGGGGCAACAACAACCCTTACTGCCACGACACAGACTGGAACTGGCTGGATTGGACGCTGGAGCAACGCAACGCCGGGCTACTGCGCTTCGTCAGGCTGCTCGTCACCTTCCGACGGAAGCATGCCGGCTTGCGCCACGAAGACTGGTTCACCAGGCTGGATAAAGAGGGACATTGTCGCGCCGCCATCACCTGGCACGGTGTGGAACCCAACACACCCGACTGGGGCGAGCACAGCCACTCGCTGGCATTCATGATCACCGGGGAACCCGACCGCGAGAGCAAGACCGGAGAATTTTTCTATGCTGCCTTCAATATGCACGAAGGCCCACTGAATTTCTGTCTGCCCGCATTGCCCTCGGGTGCTCGCTGGCGTCTGCTGGCCGACACCGCAAAGCCCTCGCCCGAAGACATCCACAAGCCGGAGGACGCTCCCCTCCTCGCGGACGCGCCGCAGCTGAGCCTGCTCGCGAAAAGCGTCGTCCTCTGCCTCGCGCGCCGCGAATGAAACAACGAGCCATCATCATCTGCGGGCTTGTCCTCGCGTGGGGCGCGGTTCGGGCGGCTGCGCCGCACACGATTGAACACAATCTGGTCCCTCTTGATAAGGTGGCCCCGCCTGCCTTGCCTGAGGTCCGCTATGCCACTCGCTACAATTTCACCGGCGAGAAACTCTACCCCTTCCCCCGCCTCTGGCTCCACCGCCGGACGTGCCGCGCGCTCTCCGCCGTGCAGTCCGATTTGCGCAAGGCTGGATACGGCCTGAAGGTTTTTGACGCATACCGTCCGCTGGCCATCCAGTGGATGATGTGGAACCTCATTCAAGACGATCGCTACGTTTCCAACCCGTCGCAAAATCGCGGCCGCCACACCCGCGGCACGGCGGTCGACGTCACGCTGGTCGACGCCACCGGACGCGAGGTACCGATGCCGAGCGACTTCGACGACTTTACCGACAAGGCCCACCGAGACTATGCGGGTGGCACCGCAGCGCAGCGTGCGAATCGCCAGATCCTCGCCGCCGCGATGGCCAGACGTGGCTTCATTCCTTATCCTTTTGAGTGGTGGCACTTTGATCTTCGCGGCTGGGAGCAGTTTCCTGTCCTCGACATTTCGCTCGAGGAACTCGCCCGCGGCACCAAGACCACGGTGCCGGCACCGTAGCGTATCGACCCGCATGGCCATCAACTCACGCGCGCCGAGGACCGTGGAGATCATCGGAGGAGGTTTGGCTGGACTCGGATTGGGCCTCGGCTTGCGGCGGAGAGGCATTCCTGTCTGCATCCACGAGGCTGGGCGCTATCCCCGTCACCGCGTGTGCGGCGAATTCATCACCTCGCTGGATCCGGCCACAGTCGAAGATTTGCAACTCGCGCCGTTTCTGCACGACGCGCGACCGGCGTCGAGCGTGACATGGTTGGCTCAGGAACGAACTATCCTGCGGCACACCTTGCCAGAACCGGCACTCTGCCTCAGCCGTCATCGACTCGACCACTCCATGGCACAGCGTTTCGTCGAGGCCGGCGGCGAGCTTCGCACTGGCTCACGGGCCGCGGAAGAGGAAGCGCGTCCTGGATTAGTCTGGGCGGCCGGACGACGAGGTGACACTTCGTCGCCATGGGTCGGGATGAAGCAACATGTGCGGGACATTTCTTTGCAAAACGATCTCGAAGTTCATCTGGGCCGCCGCGCCTACGTCGGCCTGACGCGGGTCGATGATCAGACGGTGAACGTGTGCGGGCTCTTCCATCGCGGTCGCGGGCCGGCGGCGCGGACGCTTGTTGCACAACTCGAACGTTCGGGACTCCATGGGTTGTCGTGCCGCATCGCATCGGCACAGCTGGTGCCGGAATCTTTCTGTGCGGTGGCAGGCCTCGCTTACGGGCGGCAGACAGAAGAGCGCGGACCGCTCCGCCTCGGGGACAGCTTCACCATGATTCCCCCTTTCACCGGCCATGGCATGACTGTGGCTTGGCAGGGCGCCGCCGCTGCGCTCCCCTCCCTGCAGGCATGGGCGGAGGGCGACGGGGATTGGAGTCGCGCCGTCGGCCGAGCACGCCGCGCCGTCGGCGAGCGAGTCGGTGCGCGTTGCAGCCGAGGCCGAATGCTGCACGCGTGGCTGCTCCATCCGCAGACGCCGCTCATGGCGCGCCTGCTCGACCGCGCAGGCATTTTTCCCTCCTCTCTGCTTTGCCGCTTGCTTCACTGACCTCGCCGATGTTTCTCCGTGCCCTCGCCACCGCAACGCCTCCGGCGACATTCTCGCAGGATGAGTGTCTCGCTCTGGTGCGCCGCTCGCCAAGCTACCAAACGCGATTGGATCGTCGCGCCAGACTGACCCTCTCACAGATTTTGCGCGGGGACTCGGGCATCGCGGCGAGGCAGTTTGCCACCAGCGACGTGGAGCGGCTCTTTTCTTTCGACGCGGACGAACTCAATGCCGAGTTCCGGCGGGCTGCGCCGCTCCTGGCCAGCGAGGCACTCGAGTCGGCACTCGACCGCGCCGGAATCGACCGACGCGAGCTTGACGCCCTGATCGTTTGCACCTGCACCGGATACCTTTGCCCGGGCG
>JBAXCT010000037.1:0-11956 GCA_037141375.1 Chthoniobacterales bacterium
GGGATGTCCGCCCGCCGCCCGAAGTGGTCCAAATATTGCAACAAGGACGGGCTGACCGGATATTTTTCCTTCCGCCGGGAAATCATCGCAATCTGTCATCGTCTGCCCGCGTCGCGCCGTCAACCCCGGTGAGAGGATCATGACCAAACTCGCCTTCTGCCCGAGTCGACGCTTCACCTCGGCAGCCCGAAGCCGTTTTCAGTAAGCAGCCCGTGACTAAGGGCGCAGAACTTCACTTTCCCGGTGTCCTCTTTCAGAGGTCGGCCAATCGGCCAGCGGACAGAGGGCTTGGAGGCGTCCGACATTAGATGCCGGGCGCTCAAGGAGGCAAAACTCCGCCGCATGCCGCCGGACAAGGAAACGGTCACCGCGCGGGCAGTGGCATCGGAAACGAGACCGCCCTGTGCCCCGTGCGCGAGGATGCGCAAATCTTCTGCGCCGATCTCGACCTGCAAAGCGCGGAACGAGGAGGCCTGATGCAGGATGTTCTCTTCAAACTTATCGATCGCGCCGCTTTGTTTGTCTGCGGCACGATCGGGTGGCTTGGCCTCCGAATAAAGTGAGTGGTTCACGTCATTCATTCCAGCACTGAGGGTTACAATCGTGGGATTCTTGGCACAGACATCCTGATCACCGAGCATTTCTGTGTCACGGCTTGGGCGCCAATTTGACCGAAACGTCGCTCAATTCGAAAGTGTCGGCCGAGAGCAGTTCGTGGGTCGAGAACCCCAAGGCATCGAACGCGAGCGTCGCGGGCTGGTTGTCGACGCCGGAATAGTCCGCGATGGCCACGCCAGGTGTAGCTTCCGGAACCATCATGGCATGGCACTCCATTTGGCCGTTGGCCAGTTTGAGTGTCATCGAGAGGAGATAGGGGCCGTCTTTGATGTTGCGGAGAGAGACGGTCGATTCACCCAAAACCCGCGTCGTGGCTTTGTCATAACCTTCGTCGTTGCCTGGTTCGCTGGCAAAGAGGCCGCCCTTGGGGAATTTTTTGTCAATGCCGGTGTAGGCGGTATAGCCCAGCCAACCGCGCGAGTGATCCTTGGACCGTTTTTGGTAAACGCCGAAGCGGAAGTTGCCCATGCCGGAGACACCGGTGAAAGTCACCTTGGCTGATAACTCCAAGGTGTCCCCCTCCGCCATCTCGATTTTCGGGAAAAACGCAGCTTCATTCTTCCCCTTGTCGCCGAATCCGGGGCCGGTAAAGGTGATGTGACCTCCGTCCTGCTGCGGACCGAAAGCCTTGGTTTTGTCGCCGATCACCATCCACTCGGAGATGGCAACACCAGCATCTGCTGGCTGGGAAAAAGACGAGAGTGGAAGGATGGCCAACAAGCCGAGAGGGAGGAGAATTTTCATGGCTTGTTGGGTAGCAATGGCCAAGGCTTTTGGCAACGCGTTTTCGCCAATGTTCATTCTTTTTGCATCATTGTTCATTCTTTGTTGCAGAAAATCGCGCCTTACTCAAAATGTCTTCCCCACTCCGCAATCCACCTTACTTTCAATCCATAGTTACCATGGTAAACAAGCCCCTCACCCGCGCGGGACGAGTTCTCTTCTGTCTCATTAGTCTCACCGCGCCACTTCTGGCCGCCGATCAATTTTTCACGCCGCCCGAAGCACCTTTCGTTGTCAGCACAAACGAGCAAGTCGTGCGCGTCATCCTGACATCAACCAACGGCGACAACCCCGGATTGCTGGGTGGTTTACTCGGAAGAAAAACGGAGCGCGCCCTACCAGCCGAAGAGGCGCAGGCTGCCATCGATGAGGCGCGGACGGCCAACCCCGATGCTTTTCTGCTTATCGAGGCACAGGATCCCGTACGGGTGGGAGACAAGCCGCTGAAGTTGCGCTCGCGCATGAATCTGATGCTTGGGCCTGGACCCGGGATAACAGCCGCACCGGAGGCCAAGGCGGAATGCCTCATTGAAATAGCCGATGCCGAAATGGTCGCGGTCACTTCAGCAGGTCCCGGGGTGTCATTCATCGACGGCGGGGGACAAAACCTTGCTGGGATCAGCGTGACCGGCGGAAGCAGGATCAATCTGGATCAACTGGCGGTGACGCGCTGCGGAAAAACCGGCATCGGCTACCGCGGCAAGGACGACAAGGCACTGAATCAAGGGGCCAGCGTGACGCGGTGCCATTTTCTCGGCAACGGCGATGGCTTGACGGTCGAGTCGGCCGGCGGATTCCAATGCTTGGACAACGAATTCAAAAACCAAACCGGCACCGCGATCAACATCAACTCCATGAACAGCATGGTGGCCGGTAATGAATTTGACGGCAACAAGACGGACATCCGGAGCAGTTCGGATCGCGGGGTCATTGCCCGCAACGTTTTCGGCAGCAGCGATCTGGCCCTCGATCTCACCAGCACCAGCAAAGGCAATCTTGTGACGGAGAACCGCAGCGGACCCCACACCGTGACCTTTTCGGTCGCGGGCGAAACCAACCAGCTGTTCGGCAACACCGCCGCCGCAACCGTGAAACCGGCGGCCGAGGCGAAGGATATTTTTCTGATCGCCAACCGGCATCTGGAAGTCGATCCGACGAGTTCGAACGTCAAGTTCTTCAATCCCCCCACCCTCAACAATCCCCACACCAACCCTGTCATCGTCGCGGGCATGGGCCGCTTTGATCTCACGGTGCCGGGCGGGAAAAAAGTTCCTTCCACTCCCGAGACAAAAGACAAACCACCGAAGATCGTGCCGGTCGAACTCTCAGTGGTCGAAGCGGAACTGGCCAAGGCGCAGGCCGAGCATCCCAATGATGTCATCGTCATCCACCTCGAAGGCGAATACGTGGTGCGTTCACCCAAGGGGCTGGAACTCCCGCCGAACAGCTGCCTCCTCATGGCACCTGATGCGCGCATCCTCGCTGACCACGGGATCGCCATCGAGCCCCCATGGGAGCGGGCGGCAGAGGTCACCCAGGTCATCCTGCTACCCAAAACTGGTTACAGCTCGATCTCCGGCGGAAAAATCGATGCAGGACGGCAGGCCTTTTTCCCGATCAATGCCAACACCGGAAGCGTGGCGGTGATCGAGGGAACCTGCGTGGTCGGCGGCGCGCGTGACGGCATCAACACGAAGACGCGCAAGGCCACGGATCCTCTCTTTGTCCACCAGTGCAATGTCTACGGCAATGCCGGGCGCGGCATCTGGAGCCATGTGGCCACCCGCGTCCACTCGATCGCCAATGTGTGCAGCGGCAATTATATGGATGGGATCGATCTCGACGCCCACGCTGTCGACTGCACGGCGCTCTTCAATGTCTCCAACGGCAACCGCCGCCACGGCGTATTCATCGAAGAGGCAACCCTCGGACTCATTGTTTTCGGCAATCGTCTGGAGGACAACGGTGGATCTGGGGTCCATGTCTGGAACGAGGAGGTGAAAGGCAGCACCGGCCCCAACGTCATCTCGGCCAATGTCTGCCGGGGAAACCGTCGCGGCGTGAGCACGGGCGGACGTGATGATGATAAGACGGCCGATGCCAATTTGTTTTTCAACAATGTCTGCCGGGCCAACCGCGAGGACGGCATCCTGAGCGGCAACTCCAAGGCCAAGGAAAACTATTTCAGCCAGATCGTGGTCGGAGAAAACTTCAAAAAGGACATCAATGACCCGACCGGCGCCGCCGCCATTTTCTTCAGCACTGTGAATCCGAAAGCGCCGTGATCCCGCGTCCTTCACCCCGGACCACGCTGAAGCTACCGGGCGAAGCCCCCCAATGCCGCCGCTTCCGTTGTGAAGCTCGAATTCGCGCAAGCCGGATCTCCCGGCGGGCGTCACCCGCTTTGAGTTGCGCGCCAAGATAAGAGGCTTGGAAGGGCGGCCCAGATATCCGTAAGATCATTTTCAACCATACTACCCCTCACCACCTCTTAATATGACCGAATCCTCCATCCAACTAGGCGTCGTCGACTACGCCATCCTCCTCGTTTATTTCATTTTCGTCCTCGGCATCGGCTTCGCGCTGAAGCGGTCAATGAAGGGGAGCAAGGACTTCTTTCTCTCCGGCCAATCGATCCCAGCGTGGGTCACCGGGCTGGCCTTTCTCTCGGCCAACCTCGGAGCCCAGGAGGTCATCGGCATGGCAGCCTCCGGCGCGAAGTACGGGATCATGACGAGCCACTTCTATTGGGTGGGAGCAATCCCCGCGATGGTCTTCCTCGCGATCTTCATGATGCCGTTTTACTACGGATCGAAGGCCCGCTCAGTTCCGGAATATCTGAAGCTGCGCTTCGACGAGAAGACACGCGGTTTTAATGCGATCTCCTTCGCCGCCATGACCATTTTTTCTTCCGGCATCTCGCTCCACGCGCTGGCCAAACTGCTCGAGACGCTGGTCCACTGGGACTACTGGACCTGCATCGCCATCTCGGCCTTGATCGTTTTGATCTACATCTTCCTCGGGGGCCTCACCTCGGCGATCTACAATGAAGTCCTGCAGTTTTTCATGATTGTGATGGGCTTTGCCCCGCTCGTTTACCTTGGACTGCGCGACGTCGGGGGATGGAGTGCTCTCAAGGAGAAACTGATTCCTGTGGCAACCTCGCAGGGCTACGCCGCGGGAACCTGGAGCCACTCTTGGGCCGAAATGGGCAGCCCGATTGAAAATCCGATGGGTATCGGTTGGTTCGGGATGGTCATGGGGTTAGGTTTCGTTCTCTCCTTCGGCTACTGGTGCACCGACTTCCTCGTGGTCCAGCGGGCCATGGCCGCCGACTCCATGTCAGCCGCACGCCGCACGCCGCTCATCGCAGCGGTTCCGAAAATGCTCTTCCCCGCGCTAGTCATCCTGCCGGGCATGATCGCCATCGCGCTCAACCACCAGAGCGGCGGAACCCTTCTTCCCGCCGCCGCCGACGGCACGCCCGACTACAACATGGTGATCCCGGCCCTGCTCGCAAAATATCTTCCGACCGGCTTGCTCGGCATCGGTTTCACGGCGCTGATGGCATCGTTCATGTCGGGTATGGCCGGCAATGTCACCGCATTCAACACAGTGTGGACCTACGACATCTACCAGAGCTACATCGCGCCCGGAAAATCGGACCAGCACTACCTCTGGATGGGACGATGGGCCACGGTTTTCGGTATTTTGGTCAGCGTGGGCGCAGCGTTCCTCGCTTCGCAGTTCAACAACATCATGGACATGCTGCAGCTGGTCTTCGGCTTTGTGAACGCGCCGCTCTTTGCCACATTCCTGCTCGGCATGTTCTGGAAGCGCGCGACAGGCCACGGCGCATTCTTCGGCCTGCTCGCGGGCACCTTAGCTGCGATCATCTTCCACGGTATGGCGCTGACCAAAGGCTGCGTTCCTGGCATCAAGGGCGGATGGCTGCACCCGAGCTTATTCTACCAGAGCGAGATGGGGCAGAATTTCTGGATGGCCATCGTGGCTTGGACCGCCTGCTTCCTCCTCACCATCCTGATCTCACTGGCCACCTCGCGCACCAAGACTGACGAGGAGTTGACCGGACTGGTCTATTCCCTCACCCCCAGACCAAAGTCGGAGAACGAACCGTGGTTTAAGCGACCAGCCATCATCGGAATTCTTGTCCTGCTCGGTGCGGGCGCCCTCAACATCATTTTCCGCTAAAATAAAACTATGAACTTCGACCTCCGCTTCCCTCTCGGAATCCTCTTCAGCCTCTACGGCCTGATCCTTGTGGCTACCGGGCTGACTTCAACGCCGGCCATGATCAACCAATCGCTCGGCATCAACATGAATCTCTGGTGGGGTCTCTTCCAACTCCTCTTCGGGGCAATCATGCTGGCGCTGGCCTTGCGAAAAAAGTAGCTGTACACAGAGAACGTTTTTGCATGCGCCTGCGCGATGCTCTTCCGCCATCGGTGATCCGACGTGCCCTGCTCATCGCTCTTATCTGCTCAGCATCAGCTGCCGCTGCAGCGGAGCAATGCGATGTGGTTGTCTATGGAGGTACCTCCGGAGGAGTGATGGCGGCCATTGCCGCGGCGAAACACGGGGCAAAAGTCGTACTCCTCACCCCGGGGCGCCATATCGGCGGGATACTCTCCGGCGGACTGGGCCGCACGGACATGGACCGTCAGGAAAATGTCATCGGGGGGCTCGCTTTGGAGTTCTTCCGGAAGGTCGGTCAGCATTACGGCGAGCCGATCGCGTGGAATTTCGAGCCACACGTGGCAGAAGATGCCCTCAAGGAGATGCTGGCTGGGCAGAGCGTGCCGGTGAAGTTCAACCAGGAGTTCGCCTCGATCAGCAAGGAAGACGGGCAAATTCTCTCGCTCAAAACGACCGCCGGGGAGGAATTTATCGCCCCGGTTTTCATCGACGCCACCTACGAAGGCGACCTCATGAAAGCAGCCGGCGTCTCCTACGCTGTCGGGCGTGAGAGCCGCAGCCTCTATGGCGAGTCCTTGGCCGGACGCCGGGACATCCTGCGGAGCAACCATCAGGTCAACTTCCCGATCTCGCCTTGGAAGGATGGCAAGCTGCTGCCGCACATCACGGCGGAAGAAGACCTCGCCCCGACTGGAACGGGAGACGGCAAACTGCAGGCTTATTGCTTCCGCCTCTGCCTGACCGATGTTCCGGAGAACATGCTACCGGTCACCCCGCCGGACAATTATAACCCGGCTGACTACGAGCTGCTGCGGAGGTGCTTTGAGGTCGGCGGCGAAAAGGTCGACGGCGTGCTCGGCATCAAGCGCATGCCGAATGGAAAATCCGACGTCAATGCCGGGGCCCCGATCTCGCTCAATCTCCTCGGCGCGAACCAAGATTACCCGGACGGCTCACCGGAGAGGCGTAAGGAGATATGGAAGCAGCACCTCGACTGGGCCCGGGGGCTGGTTTACTTCGTGCAGAACGATCCGTCGGTGCCCGAGAGCGTGCGAAACAAATACAAGCCGTGGGGACTATGCAAGGACGAGTTCACCGACACGGGGGGTTGGCCGCACCAGATGTATATCCGCGAGTCGCGGCGCATGAAGGGCGAGTATATTCTGACCCAGCACGACTTGATGGAAAACCGCCGCAAGGAGGACTGCATCGGAATGGCCGGCTACAACATCGACATCCGCGAGGTTCAGTGGGTGTCGCTGCGCACGTTCTTTTTTCCGAAGGCCGAGGACCAAGTCTACATGGAGGGCTACGTGAGCCAGCCGGTTGAGCCTTGGGACATTCCCTATCGCGCCCTCCTGCCCAAAGCGGAGGAATGCCGCAATCTGCTCGTGCCCGTCTGCGCGAGCGCCTCGACGATTGCCAACGCCTCATTCCGCATGGAGCCGCAATACATGATCGCCGGCCAAGCCGCCGGCACTGCGGCCGCCTTGGCTGCGCGAAAAAATGGTGATACGCATCAAGTGGCCATCCACGAACTGCAGGAGCAACTCAAGGCGGACGGCCAGATTCTGCAACTGCCGTAGGCGTCGGGAAACATCGGCTCGTCGATTTTTGCAGCCCAGCGCTGGAAAACTATGAAATTCCTGCCCATCCTTGCGCTGTCTGCCATGCCACTTTCCGCAGCCGCCAAGACTTTGCCCCCCGCCGCAAAGCCTTTCGGCTGCATGCCCGATGGCAGGCCTGTCACCCTCTACACCCTGACCAACAAGCATGGTCTCGTTGCGGAGGTGAGCGACCTTGGCGCAACACTCGTCGCGGTGAAAATTCCCGACCGCAACGGCCGCGTGGCCGATGTTCTGCACGGTTTTGATTCGGCCGCGGGTTACCTCGGCGACACCAACCCTTACTTCGGCGGAACTGTCGGACGCTTCGGCAATCGAATTGCGGCCGGTCGTTTCACATTGGATGGCAAGAAATACAAGCTGGCCACCAACGATGAGCCGGGAGGAATCCCGTGCCACCTCCATGGCGGGAAGATCGGATTCAACCGCCGCCTCTGGACGGTCAGATCCTCGACGCCGCACTCAATCGTTTTCCAATACACCTCCCCAGCCGGCGAGGAGGGCTATCCCGGACAAATCACCATCTCCGTGGCCTACGTCCTGACCGACAAGAACAAATTGGAGTGGACGGCGACCGCCACGACCGATGCGCCGACCATCCTCAACATTGTCCATCATCCCTACTGGAACCTATCCGGCAACCCGTCGAAGAGCATCAATGACCACCTGCTCACGATTCCCGCCGCGCATTACTTGCCGACCACGATCGGCCTCATTCCGACCGGGAAAAAAGCACCGGTCAAGGGAACCCCGATGGATTTCACCAAAGCGAGGGTGATTGGATCGCGGTGGGACGAGACATTCGAACCTCTGAAATTCGCGGGGGGCTACGATCACTGCTGGGTTCTAACCAAACCGAAGCCGCACGGATTGGCCCGTGCCGCCAAGGTGCAGGACCCCTCAAGCGGACGCA
Organism: Chthoniobacterales bacterium; assembly: GCA_037141375.1. GTDB lineage: Bacteria > Verrucomicrobiota > Verrucomicrobiia > Chthoniobacterales > JACTMZ01 > JACTMZ01. Next base: position 8,377 of record JBAXCT010000037.1, read on the forward strand.
CGATGGAAATCTTCACCAATCAACCGGGCATCCAATTTTACGGCGGCAACTTTCTCGACGGCAAACTGCGCGGGAAGAATGGCGTCGCCTACGGTCACCGCAGCGCCCTCTGCTTGGAGACGGAAAACTTTCCTGATGCGCCGAACCAACCGGATTTTCCCGGCGCGGTGCTGCGCCCCGGCGAAGTCTACCGCCACGCTATGGTTTATAAATTCTCAGCAACGTAGCCATTGAGGACGGCCATCGCGCTGGCCTGCCGGTCTGAATTCGGTCCAAAGAAGCGGGGTAACATCGACCCAGGATTCGGTGCTAACACCAAAGGAATCAAGGTTGATTTCTTAACCATTCAGGACGATGAAGCTTTGTGCGTAGATTGTTTCCCGAGAGTGGTCGCCCACCATCATGGGACGGCAAAGCGGCGGCCCTGGCACTGTTCTTGATGTGCCTTAACGGCTTGGCTGCGCCCGGGGGGTACCTCGTCGACGCGATCTCGGACGAATTTGATACTAAAGTAAGCGAGATGTGGGGACCGGGCCTGCGCGGGATGCCCGAATCGCTCGTCATCCAAGACGGAGTTTTGAGCCTCCGCTCGGTGGATAATGGCGATGACGATTACCCTTCAGCGGAAGATATGATCTGCACTTACGCAAATCAGCTCGGCCAACCGTTGAGCGCGGCGGATGGTCCGAGCGTCGTCGGATGGGTGTGGCTGCCTCCTTTCAGTGAATGGCCGACAGGAACGAACGCTTCCGGATTTCGCGAGTGGCTCGGGCTCCGCGTGACCGCGTACGACGACACGATGCCTTACTACAGCGGGTCTTACTGGCCTGGTATCTATGTGGCCACGGATGACGCCGGTCCCTGCTTCATCGCGCGCGTGGGTGACGGCTATTCACCTGATATCACCATCGGGAGAGTTGCCGCGTCGGGTTGGTGGACCATGGGGTTGTCGTGGAATGCGCAGGGCAGGACCCAGTACTACGCCGCGCCGGGACGCGTCACCCTCACAGAGGCAGATCTGCTGCACACCACTCCGACTTATGCCTCACCCATAATGAATCGCTCCATCGACCAACTCCTCGGGACTTTTCTGGCGCTGCGGATGACTTTGACTGATCCGCCCACGGGGCAGCTCTCGCCGGATTGGCGCATTGATCGCATCGGCGTTTATGTGAAAACTCCGCCCGCGCTCCCGCAGATCATCCCAAGCATACAAAATGGCCGGTTTCATCTTGCCGTCGCCGGATGCAGCCGCGGATTTCGCTATGTGCTGCAAGCCAGCGACGATCTATCGAGCAGATGGCAGGACGTGCACAGCGAGCTGAGCGATGGTGGTGGTTGGACCTTCGAGGAGCCCACATCCAACCAGCGCTTCTATCGTATTTTTCACCCGTAAAGTCGCGGCGGCGCGACCATTCAACGAGGCCCGCCGAGAATGCCTGTGTGGGATTTCAGCCAACCCTCACGCGCGTCAATGCCGAGGTTCTGAAGATAACGGCGAGGCCTTCGGATCGTAGTCAGGGTTGGGCGTTGGCATTTGGGCGTGGACTTGATCGCGCCACTCGTAGAGCAAAGTTTTTAGCGCAGCAGTCTGCCCAGGCTCGGCAGTCGCGAGATCCGTCTTTTCGCCCGGATCTTTTCTGAGGTTATAGAGCTCAACATGACTGTCCTCATACCATTCGATCAGCTTGAAATCCCCCCGGCGTACTGCTCCGTGCGGTGCACCACCTTGGTTACTGTAGTGCGGGTAGTGCCAGAACAGCGGGCGTTTCGGTGAATGCTCGCCTTGGAGTTCCGGCACCAGGCTCACACCATCAAGGTGCTGGTCGGGCAGTAGAGGCAACCCCGCCATTTCGAGCAGGGTCGGGTAAAAGTCGGCCGAGATCAGGGGCGCTCGGTCGATGCTATCGGACTTCGTATTGCCCGGCCATTTGACCAAGAGCGGCACGCGTGTGCCACCCTCGTAGCCCCAACCCTTGCCGCCACGCAGCGGCAAGTTCGACGTGGGCGTCCCCCCCGAGGTCGAAAGGCCTCCGTTGTCGGAGGTGAAAATAACGATGGTGTTCTTGTCGAGTCCGAGTGCCACAAGTTTGTCCATAAGACGTCCGACATTTTCGTCGAGATTCGCGACCATGGCAGCATAGACCGGATGATTTTGAATCTGGCGAACATCACAACCGTGGTCTTTGCGGAACTCCGGGGCCTCGCTGGGAGGAAGCTTGGCAGCCTTCGTTTCGTATTTCCGGACATCCTCCGCCTTCGCCTGCAGCGGAACGTGCACCGCATAATAGGGTAGATAGAGAAAGAAAGGCTTGTCCCGGGATGATTCGATAAAACGCAGCGCCTCGTCGGTCAGGCGATCGGTGAGATCTTCCCCCGGAAGTCCGTCGGTCAGTGTGGGTATTTTGTAAGGACTGAAGTAGGACGGTGGCGTGCCTTTGTTGAAGCCGCCGATGTTGAGTTCGAATCCTTGTTGTTCCGGCCAGGTTTCGGGCGATTCGCCAAGATGCCATTTTCCGATGGACGCCGTCCGGTAACCGCCGTCGCGCAAAGCCTCGGCGATGGTGACTTCCCCCAACGCCAGGCACTGCTGAAAGTCGGGACGATTGAGCTTCTGCGATGGCTGGTCGGGGCGACCCGTCAGCCAATCGGTCAAGCGTAACCGCGCCGGAGATTTTCCCGTCAGGATGCTCGCACGCGTCGGCGAGCAGATACAGGCCGCCGCATAGGCATCGGTAAAGCGCACGCTCTCCTTGGCCAAGCGGTCGATGTTCGGTGTTTCGTAGAATGTGCTGCCGTAGCACCCCAGATCCGACCACCCCAAGTCGTCGGCGAGAATGAAAACAATGTTCGGAGGCGCGGCGGGTGCTTTTGCCTGAACCAGCGCCAGCACGACCATGATCGGCGCAAGATGATGGATAATGTTTTTCATGAACAACGATGTGCACTCACTGCAGTGTCAGCGTCAGGATTTTGAGTCTCATCAGTTCTTTGCCGGTGATGGTGTCAGCCGACACCTCAACCAGCACCGGGCCCGCCTCGGGAGACACCTTACCCAGTTTGACTTCCAAGTTCCCGCCGAAAGTGTCCTCGCTCTTCGCCGTAATTGTTCCGCTCATGGTTTCAACTTTGCTTTTGCCCTCGGAACACGGCGCGCTCTAGCGCAGCACCACATCAAATTCCGCTTTGCGATCCAAGCGCGCAGACCAGCGGGGACCGCAATCTTTCTGGCTCCGTCCTGTCGCGTTTGCGTTGGTAGTCGTGCCTCGCCCCAACCTCCAGCTGTCTTTTTTCTGCTCACCGAGAAGTTACGTGAAGAAAACGTTCAGCGTGTTGGGTTAGTTCGTTTGGAGTATAAAAGCCGGATCACCCGCGGGAACGTCCCGGCACTCGACCAAGGGCTTTTCCCATCTTCGAAGTGTAGACACCAAAACGTGCGGATGTGTGTGGATGCCGTGAATCGTCGCGTCTTCTTGCGCCGGGGCTATGGGCTTGCCTGGGGCGGTTTCACGCCGAACCGATCGACGGGGAAGACGAGGATGCGTGAGCCTTCTTTTTGATTTTCCGGTGTGCAGGCTGC
>JBAXCT010000038.1:0-11667 GCA_037141375.1 Chthoniobacterales bacterium
GCCGCAAACCGGACAAATCACTTTTGCCGCAGCCGGAACGGGACTAGATTGTCCGGTCGATGAAGCACCCGGACGACAACCCTGCCCCCGCCCTGCGCGACACCCAGAGCGAATCGGACCACCGGCGCATCGTCATCGACCGCGTCGGGGTAAAAAATCTGCGCTTCCCCATCCAGGTCGCCGTCGGACCGGGGGCGCCGCAGAGCACCATCTCCACGGTGCAGCTGACGGTCGAACTGCCGCAGGAGTTCAAAGGCACCCACATGAGCCGTTTCCTCGAAGTGCTGCAGGCCCACGGGCCCGTGCTGCACCCGGAGGATATCGAGCATCTGCTGCAGTCACTCATCGACCGCCTGCACAGCAAACGTGCCCACCTCGAGTTTGAATTTCCTTTTTTCCTCGAGAAGCGAGCCCCAGTCACCGGCGCGCCGGGTCTCGTCGATTACACCGCGCGCTTCAGCGCGACGCTCGACGGCAAGACGCATGACCTCGTCACCACGGTGGTGGCCAATGTCACCACGCTCTGCCCTTGTTCGAAGGCGATCAGCGAAACGGGCGCGCACAACCAACGAGGCCAGGTGACCTTGCGCCTGCGCTCAGAAAAACCGCTGCCGCTGACCGAAATGGTTTCCGTCATTGAGCAGTCGGCCAGCAGCGAGCTTTACAGCGTGCTCAAGCGACCAGACGAAAAAGCGGTGACCGAGCGCGCCTACGCCAATCCTGTTTTCGTCGAGGATCTCGTCCGCAATGTGGCCGCGCGGGTCATCGCCGATTCGCGAATCACCTGGTGGCAGGTCGAGGCGGAAAATTTCGAAAGCATCCACAACCACAACGCCTACGCCATGGTGGAGAAACACCTGTGAAATATCTGCCGCTTATTCTGATTCCCGCTCTACTCGCCGGCTGTGCGACCGCACCGCCCGCGCAAGTCATGCGGGCCGGACCGGCCGCGGCTCCGGTCGCTGCAGCTCCGAGTCAGGCTCCGGTGTGGCCTGCCAACGCACCGGCCTTGCAGGCACAATCCGCTATCCTCATCGACGCGCAAACCGGTGAGGTCATTTTCCAGAAAAACGCCGACCAGCAGCGGCCGGTGGCCAGCACGCAGAAGCTGCTCACCGCCCTGCTCATCGTGGGCCGCGGCAACCTTGACGCGGTTCTGACCATCAGGCCGGAGGACACGCGGGTCGAACCGACCAAGCTCGGACTTCGCCCCGGTGAGCGCTACACGCGCCGCTCCCTGCTCGAGGTCATCATGGTGAAGAGTTGCAACGACGCCTGCACCGCGCTGGCCCGCGACCATAGCGGGAGCGATGCGACCTTCGCCTCGCTGATGAACCAAGCCGCCTGGTCGCTCGGCGCGCGCCACTCGCATTTTCTCAACAGCCACGGGCTGCCCGCGCCGGAATATTCCACCGCGCGCGATATGGCGCGGATCGCCTTCGCTGCGTACCGCCAGCCGGAATTGCGGCGCATGATGCGGGTGCAGCAACTCGCCTTCCGGCACAACAGCGGGAAGATGACCGTCCTCAAGGCCACCAACAAACTGCTGGCCCGCTCGCCCGCCTTCACCGGCATGAAGACCGGATACACCGAGGCGGCTGGAAGATGCCTCGTCTCAAGCGGCCGCGTCGGCGGGCGCGAAGTCATTCTGGTGCAGCTAGGGAGCAAGACGAAAAATATTTTTGACGACGCCCAGCGCGTTATGGCCTGGTCTCCGCAGTCGAGCTACTACCTCCCGGTGGCGGCTTACGGGGCGGCCGAACGGAGTCTCTAGCCCGCCGTCTTCTCCCCGAGAAAGATGCGCGCGCTACGGAATTTTTGAGGCGACAAACTCGGCGGTCTGGCGCGCCGCGGCGGGATGGCTGACGCGCAAAAGATTTTCCCGCCAACGCTTCCATTCCGCACCACCCTCTTCGAGGAGGCCCCTGCGCACGGCATCGAGGATGGTCTCGGGCGTCGTGGCCATGCCGCCCGCACCGAGATCGGCCAGCAGTTCGACGTTGCCCTCCTCCTGGCCGGCCACCGCATGGCTGATGATCATGGGCCGGGCAATGGCCAGCGTCTCCTGGACGATAGCCCCGCCGGCCTTGCCGAGAAAAAGGTGGTTTTCGGCCAACAGCTCCGGCATGCGGTCCGTCCAGCCGTGCAGCGTGAAGGAGTTCATCGGCACGTCGAGACGCTTGAGCAAATCGTGCAAGTGTCGATGGCGCCCGGTCACCACCGTGAGGTGCACGCCCTCCATGGAGATAATCCCCCGCACGACGCGCGAGACAAAGCGGCGGCTGGCGGAGGGAAGATAAAGGATGCGCCACGGTGGGCCTGGGGGAAGCGGAAGCTTGGACAATTCCTCGAAGCGGGGGCTGACCGGAAAGCCGAGCACTTTGATTTTCTCGCGCGCGACGCCGGCGGAGGCCATGGCTTCGGCTGTCGGCTCATTGGCCACCAGCACCCAGTCAGCCGGGGCGCGGTTCCAGACGCGGTTGATCACGATGGAGTCGGTGACCACCATGAAGTGAGGACATTTCGCCACTTCGCCGCGGTCCATAAGCGTGCGGAGCAAATACGAATAGACCGGATAGGTGGTCACGACGGCCGAGGGTCGTTCGGCAACAAGGAGTTTCCGCAGCGCCTCGGTCAGCTTGCCCAGCGTAGGCAGTGTCAGGTCGAAGACCGGCGTCTTGTCAAAAACGTAGAAAAACGCCTTCCATGTCACAGGCACGCGCTGGATCGAGAAATTGTAGGCGAAGCGAAGGGCCTTCGCCACCTGGGGATTGACCTCGTTGTAGGGATCGTGGACCACGGGCGTGAAGCCATCCAGGTGACTGAACGCATCGCGCACGTTGCGGGCTGCCGTGTTGTGGCCGTCGCCGAAACCCGTGGTGAAAATAAGGATCTTTTTCGTCGTTCCGGCCATACTGCTCAAAGTTTCCCGAGCGCCTGCCGCGCGCGCTCCTGTGCCTCGCCGTCATCCCTGGTGCGACGCGGGAGGGCCAGCGATTTTTGCAGGGCGCGTTTGGCGTCTGCGGTCCGGCCGGCCGCGAGCAAGGCGCGGCCGAGTTCCGCCTGGAACAGCGCGTTGTCCTGTTCAAGTTGCGCCGCTTTATCCAAGCAGCGCACCGCCTCCTCGTAGGAGGCCGCGGGCATTTTTCCGTAGATGGCCTCGGCCGTGATCCTGAGCAGCGCATTGAGGTCGGCAATCTCGTAGTTCCACCGCCCGAGCATGTGCCAGCCGAGCGCGTAGCCAGGGCGGAGGCGGATCGCCTCGCCCGCCTCTTCCTTCACCACCTTGGACAGCTCGAGCTTGGTGCGAACGCCGCTATAGAAGGCCAAGCGCGAGGCGGCCACCGCCACGGTAAGTCGCACCTCGGGGTCGCTCGGATCGAGTGATTTTGCCTTCAGCGCGGTGTCGTAACCGAGCTGGGCCAAGCGCAGTTTTTCCTGCTTGGATGGCGCATCCAGCACCATCTCCACGTATTGCTTGGCAATCTTGCGCAAAAGGACAGGATCCCCCGGCTTTTCCGTCAGGGCTTTCTGGTAGGCGGCCAAAGCCTCGGATGACTTGAACTTCGCATCCAGCGCGTCACCCTGCTGGATCCAATCGCCCGCGGCGAGTGCCTGCGAGGCGGAGAGCGCGAGAATGAGGGCGAAGAGCTTCATTTCGCGAAAAGGTAGTGGGAAACGATCCATTCCTCCCCGTAGCGGTATCCCCACAGGCCCGCGCAGGCCATGAAAAAGACACGCCAATAGACCCGCCATTTCGTCTCGTTCTCCGGGCCGTAGGTGCGCGCGAGGATCGGCCCGATCTGCGCCGCATGGCGGTCCATGTTGGCCAGCCAAGCCTCGGAGGTACGGGCATAATGCGTGCCATTCACGCACCAATGCTCCCGGAGCGTGAGGTCGTCCTGGAAATAGCAAAGCAGGTCGTCCGAGGGCATGGTGCCGCCCTCGAAGAAATACCGCGTGATCCAATCGCTCGGGTCTTTGCCCTCGAAATGGTAGGCGAGAGTGCGGTGGGTGAAGATGTGCACGAAAAGCAATGCCCTCGGCTTCATCCAAGAGGCCACCTTGCGGAGGAGAAGTTCGTAGTTCTTCATGTGCTCGAACATTTCGACCGAGACGACGCGGTCGAACTCGGCAGCCGGAAGATCGAGTTCCGCGACATTGGCCGTATGGATTTCCACATTCCCCAGCCCGCGCCGCGCCGCCTCGCCCATGATATATTCCCGCTGCGTCCCGGAATTGGAGACGCCGAGGATGCGGGAGTTCGGGTATTTTTCTGCCATCCACAGCGTGAGCGAACCCCATCCGCACCCCAGTTCGAGCACGCGCTGGCCGTCCTGCAACCGGGCCCGCTCGCAGCTGAGGGCCAACATGGCCTCCTCCGATTCGGCAAAAGTCGTATGACGCGTCGGCCAGAGCCCGCCGCTGTATTTCATGCGCGGGCCGAGCACCAGTTTGAAAAATTCAGTCGGCACCTCGTAATGCTGCTCGTTGGCCTCACGGGTCTTGATTGCGATGGGCAGGGACTTCAGCTCGCGGACAAAATCCATCAGCGCTTTCTGCTGCGCTTCGACGCCGCAGCGATTTTCGTCGCGCAGCTTGCGAGCCAGCAACTGGTTGATGCCGGCCCGGATAACGGGGTCGGGCAGGAGGCCTTTCTCCAGCAATCGGTCGAGAACACTCATGTCAGGCGCGGCGCGGAAACCACGGAAAAAACGCGCGGGTGGTCCGCTGATACTGGCGGTAGTCCTCACCGCGGCTGAGCAGCGCCTGCTGCTCGGTGGCCTTGATGCCAGTCACGCGGGTGAGGAAGAGATACATGAGGAGCGGAGCATAAATCGCTATCCATCCGCCGGGCGAGCCCAAGGCGAAGATAAAATACGCCACCCAGACAAGCCACTCGCAAAAATAATTGGGGTGCCGGGAGTAGCGCCAGAGCCCGGACCGACAAGTCCTCCCCTTGTTCGCCGGATCACGGCGGAAGCGGTTGAGCTGTGCGTCGGCCGCCGCCTCGCCGGCGATGGCGACCAGCCAGAGCGCCAAGCCTACCGACTCAAAGGCCCCCATGCCGCCGGACGGATTCATGAACACCAAGACGAAGGGGACACAGAGCAGTGCGATGAGCACGGCTTGCATCTCGAAAAAGCCGAGAAACATAAGCCACGTATAACGAGGAAACTGATGGCGCAGGACCGCGTAGCGGCCGTCTTCCACCGGATGATGGCTGGCCACGCGAATAAAAAGATACGTCCCGAGCCGCGCCGACCAGATGGTGACCATGACGACCAAGACAAAACTGCGCACAGGCGCTCCTCCGCCCAGAACCGCGCAGACCGCAACCACGGGAATAAATCCGTAGGACCAGAAAATATCGACAATGCCCGCATTGTTGAAAACCCGGGCCGCGATCCAAACAAGAACCATCATCACCGCCGGGATCGCCGCGGCGAAAACCATCAGCCGCCCAAACTCGCCTCCGTCCGGCATCACGCGACACCCCTCCCCAGGTCGGCGGAGAAATCCAGCGTCTCGTTGTTCGCCCTTGTATAGATCGCCTGCACGACGCTGATGTGCCGCGTGGCAAAGCCAGCCTCGCAATAGGCCAGATAGTAATCCCATTTGCGGAGGAAACTTTCGTCGAAACCTTGGGCGCGGACCTGATCGAGCTCGGCATGAAAGTTGTCGCGCCAGACATGGAGCGTCTTCGCGTAGTAGGGCCCCATATCCTCAAGGTCGTGCAGAAACAGATCACCGCTGCGATTGAGGGCCTCGTTGACCCTCCCGATGCTGTTGAGAAGCGACCCCGGGAAAATATGCCGCTGGATGAAATCCACACCGCGGCGTAGCACCTCGTATTGCGCGTCTGGGCAGGTGATGTATTGCAGTCCGAGCAATCCCTTCCGCTTGAGCAAGCGATGGCACTGCGCGAAGTAGGGCTCGAGATATTTGTGACCGACCGCCTCGAGCATTTCGATCGAGGCGATCTTGTCGAAGTGTCCGCGCAGCTCGCGGTAGTCAGTCAAGCGAAGGTCGATTTTGTCGGCCAGCCCGGCGGCGGCAATGCGGGCTTTGGCCTCGTCGAACTGCGCCTGCGATATGGTCACCGTGGTCACGCGGCAGCCGAAGTGTCGCACGGCGTGCATGGAAAACCCTCCCCACCCGCTGCCAATCTCGAGCACATGGTCAGAGGGCTGCAAACGCAGCTTGCGGCAGAGTACGTCATATTTGCGGATTTGCGCTTCCTCCAGAGTCGCATCGGGATGGTCCCAGTAGGCCGAGGAATAAGTCATGGTCGGATCCAGCCAAAGCTTGAAGAACTCGTTGCTCAGATCGTAGTGCTCGGCGATGTTCCGCCGGCTGGTCCTCCGGCTGTTGGGCCGGAGTTTGTGGGCCAGCCGGTGCGCCAGATTCATCAAGCCGATCCGCGCATCCGTCCGGCCGGAACCTTCGAGGACCGTGGATTCGTCGGCATTGCGAATGAACCATGCGATGACCCCGACCAGATCATCCGTCTCCCACATCCCATCCATGTAGGCTTCGCCGAAGCCGACCGGCCCGCGCAGGATACAGGCCCGGAAGAAATCCGGATCCAGCACCCGCAACGCAGCCTTCGGTTCGGCCCCCAGCCCCCCGAAGACCTTCTCCCCGCCGTCGGGAAGAACGACGCGCAGCTGTCCGACATGCATGCCGGACAGCGCGGAGAAAAGGACTTGAGCGTAATTCATCGCCCATAATGCTACGACAGCTCGCTGCCGGGCGAAAGCAGCTTTCAGACCGGCTAGTCCGGCGAGCGCAGCGACTTGTGCGGGCGGAAAACACCGCGCTGATCTTTCGCGCGCGTCTCCTTCCAAAAGAACGGCATCCGCTTGAGCCATAGGCGTAGGGCCTGCCAGTGGATGAGCCCGATGACCTTGAGCGTGATGAAGGGGAACTTGGCCGTGAACTTGGCAAGATTGGCCAAGGTCAGCTCGCGGCGCTGTCCAGTCAATGCACTGACCAGCACCTTCCCCTCCGCATCATAGTCGTCGATGAAAACGCGCAATGTTTCGTCGGGTAAATGCAGCCGGAAGTGGAAGTCGAGATCCACGGGGCTGAACGGCGACACGTAGTATTGCTTCGGCACCCGCACCTCGAAATCGCACTTGCCGTCCGCCGCACACGGCACGAGATAAGGCTTCAGCTCGCGAAAGGTGTTGCCCACCTGAACGACCGAGGCATGGGGCGTTCCATCCTCCCGGAAACAAAAGTAGATGGTGATGGGATTGAAAACGTAACCGAGCACCCGCGGGAAAAAGAGCATGCGGATTGAGCCCCCCTCCTCCAGCGGGCAGCCGGAGCGCGCCAGAAACTCGCGCACGTTCGCGGCGACCGGGCGCGGTTTCTCCCCCTCGGCGGCCGGTTCGCCGGATCCACCCGGCGCATACTGGAAGTGATCACCGTCGCAGAGGCTGTAGAAATTCGGACGGTTGACGGTGAAAAGTTTCAGCTTGCGCTGCACCTCGTCCAACTCGCCGAGATCGAGATAAAAGTAAAAGACGCGGTAAAGAAATTCGTGGGGTTTGGGACGGAGCCGCCGGTGAAAAACATCGCACTCATACAAGCAGGAGTTCATGCCCACGGATCCTCCCCGCAGACGGCATGCGCGCATTGTACCGCCGAGGCAAGCGCGTCCTCATGGAAACCGTAGCGAAAATAGCTGCCGCAAAAGAAAATCTTCTGACCGGAACCCTCCGCATTGATCGATGGCAGATGGTGCTGTGCGGCGAGAGCGGCGCAGTCAAAGACAGGGTGCGTGTAATTGGTCCGCCACAGGATGGAAGCAGGATCGATGCGGTCGGCGTAGTTCAAGCTGACAAAATAATCCCTGCGTCCCGGGACCCCCTGCAGGCGGTTCATGTAATAGTGGGTCGACGGACGCTCCCCTTCAGGGGTCGGATCCATCCGGTAATTCCACGAGGCCCAGGCGTTTCGGCGGGCGGGCATCACCGAAGCATCCGTGTGAAGGACCGTTTCGTTCGGTTGGTAGCGGAAGGCGGAGAGCAACTTTTCCTGCAAAGGGGTCGGCCGCGCCAGCAGGGACAGAGACTCGTCCGCGTGGGCCGCCATGATCGCGAGATCAAAGTGATGCGCCGCGCCATCCGCGGTGCGCACCAAGACCTGCTCGCCGGCCGCTTCAACCGCCACAGCCGGGGTGCCGGCATGCGCGTGCGGCAGTTGCGCGACGAGGCGTTTTACATATTCCCGCGAGCCTCCGTCCACGGTGAACCAAGGATGGTGCGTGGTCACACCGAGGAAGCCGTGGTTGTGGAAAAAGCGCACGAGCGTCGCCGCAGGAAAGTCGAGCGCACCTCCCGGCGTGAGGCTCCAGATCGAGGCGCTCATGGGCACAAGGTAGAGGCGCAGAAAATCGTCGCCCAGCCGATGGCGCCGCACGAACTCCTCCAGCGTCATCGACTCGAGGGACTCATCCGCGAGCGCGGCATTCGCGGCGCGAAAGAAACGGAGGATCTGGGTGAGAAGGCGGAGAAACCGCGGACGCAGCAGGTTGCGGCGCTGGGCAAACACACGACTCAATCCCATGCCGTTGTATTCCACGTCGAGGCCGTCATGGCGCACGCTGAAGCTCATCTCGGTCGGCTTGATCGGAGCGCGCAACTCATCGAACAGCCGCACGAGATTCGGGTAGGTCACTTTGTTGAAGACCATGAACCCCGTGTCGACGGGCAAGCGAACACCATCCTCCTCGACCTCGACCGTGTTGGAATGACCGCCGATGTGCCGCTCGCGTTCAAAGACTGTGACATCGTAGCGCTGGCGCAGCAGCCACGCCGAGCCGAGTCCGGCGATGCCGCCACCGATGACCGCGACCTTCTTCACCGAAGCCTCACGCCGCGATTCGGGCGGAACTCTCGGCGGCCTCGCGGTAGGCAGAAGCCGGGACCGGGCGCAGATCGTGGATGACCCTGAGCCACGACAGGATCTTGAGCGTGTAGTAGGTCGGGTCGAACTCCCACCAGAAGAACCCCTGTCGCGCCGCGGCCATGTGGCGGTGGTGGTTGTTGTGCCAGCCCTCGCCGAGCGTGATAAACGAGAGGATCATGCTGTTGCGGCTGTCGTCTCCCGTGTCATAGCGGCGCCGGCCGAGCACGTGCGCGAGCGAATTGATGCATGAGGTGCCGTGGAAAAGAACGGTTGTGCTGATGAAAAATCCCCAGACGAGCATTTGCAATGGGGTAGCGCCGAGCGAGGGAAACAACGCCTGCAGCAACCAACCCCAGCCAAGCATGACCAAGGCGAGGAAGATCGGCCCGATCAGGTCGAAGCGGTTGAGGAACACCAGTTCGGGATACTTGGCGAGGTCCTTGATTTTCGAGTAATCAGTCGGGAAATTGCAGCTGCTGGTGATCCAACCGATGTGCGCCCACCAGAATCCCTGCGCTCCAGGCGAATGGAAGTCGCCCTCCTCGTCCGAGTGCTTGTGGTGGTGACGATGCACCCACGCCCACCAGAGGGGACCGCGCTGCACGCAGGTGAGCCCAAGGAAAGCAGCGATAAACTGCCCCGCGCGCGAAATGTGGAACGTCCTGTGGCTGAAATAGCGGTGGTAGAAGCCGGTGACGAGAAACATGCGGGAGAAGTAAAGGAACGCCGCGGTGGCCACGGCAGCCCAACTCCAGCCAGTCCAAATGACACCGAGGCAGCCGAGGTGCAGGATGACAAACGGCAGGGCGCGACCCCACTCCATCCGCTCGGGCTGGTTGCGGATCACCTCGGGATCGCCCTCGAAATAATCGCTGTCGATGAAGTTGACGATCCGTCGCAGCGGCGCAGTGATAACAGACATGGCTTATTCCTCCGGCAAGCCTAGCTGGGCGAGGAGTCTCTGCAAATCGTCATTGCCATAATACTCGATAAGAATTTGGCCCTTTTCATTGCCGTGGCGGACCTCCACACGGGTGGAGAAATGCTGCTGAAGGCGGTTCTCAAGGTGGCGGACGGCGGGAGAGACCTCGTGTTTTACCTCGCCGCGACGACCGCCTCGGCGGGTCTTTCCGCCTTTGGTCAGGTAATCGTTAACCGCCTCTTCCGTAGCGCGCACGGAAAGTCCCCGCTTCAAGACCTCCGCGGCGATGGCCCGCTGTTCCTCGGCGGTGCGCAATCCTAGGAGGGCCTTGGCGTGGCCCACGGTGAGGCGTCCTTGTAGCAGGTGCGTCTGCAACTCGCCGTCGAGATCGAGGAGGCGCATGCTGTTGGCGACCGCCGCGCGGCTCTTGCCGACTTTTTTTGCGATATCCTCCTGCTTGAGACGGAATTCATTGGCCAAGCGCGCATACGCCTGGGCTTCCTCGATCGGATTGAGGTCGGAGCGCTGCAGATTCTCGACCAGCGCAAGCTCGAGAACCTCCAGATCGGTCGCCTCGCGGACAATGACCGGCACCTCCTGCAAGCCAGCCTGACCGGCCGCACGCCATCGACGTTCGCCGGCGATGAGTTCAAGGAGCCCGTTGACCTCGCGCACGATGAGCGGTTGGATGATGCCGTTCTCGCGGACCGAGCCGACCAACTCGCTCAGCAACTCGGGCGAGAAACTCGTGCGGGGCTGGAGCGGACTAGGGACGACTTGGGTGAGCGCAACCAAGCGCACGCGCTAACCGGCCGCCTCGGCGGCCGCGACGGCCGCCGCCGCGGATTTCGATGGAGCGATGAGCGCGCCGAGCCCGCGTCCGAGTGATGGTTTGGCCATAGTTGATAATCTTACCCGTCCCGGCAGGCGAAAGTGAAGCGTGCTCGCATATCCGCGAAGCGAAAACCTGCCTGCAGATACGACAAAGAACCCGGTTGGAAACCGGGCGCTGGCAACTCCCTTGACAACCTAAATGCATGGGCGTTGAGTGAAACGTGTATTCCCTCGACATCAATGGTAAGAGTTACCAAGTCGATGTCTCCTCCAACACTCCCCTGCTCTGGGTGCTGCGCGACATACTTTTCTTGACCGGCACGAAATACGGTTGCGGCATTTCCGTGTGCTGGGCCTGCACGGTGCTGATCAACGGCAAGGAAGAAAAGTCATGCGACTATACCGTCGGCGCCGCGGCGGGAAAAAAGATCACGACCATCGAGGGGCTGTCAACGCTGTCCACCGACCCGAAAAATCCGGTCACCCGCCTGCAGAAGGCATGGATCGACCATCAGGTGCCGCAGTGCGGCTACTGTCAGTCGGGCATGCTCATGAGGGCGGCTGCACTCCTTTTGGCCTACCAGAAAGAAGACAACCCCGTCCCCTCCGACAGCGCGATCAACGGCGCCATGCAAAACATCTGCGTGTGCGGCACTTACCAGCGGGTGAAAGCCGCGATCAAAAGCGCCGCCAGCGGAGCCTGATCAACCGCATGCCATGATCGAACCAAGCGTCACACAAGCGGGCCAGCTCGATCGGCGCGAATTTCTCAGGCTGACCGGGGGATTTCTGCTCGCCGTCACATTCGGTGAATTCGGCGGCAATCGTGCGCTGGCCCAAAGTGCTGCTACCACGACCATCACGTCTTTCATCCGCATCGGCGCGGATGAGTCGATCACCATTTTTGTCGGCGGAGGCGAGATGGGACAGGGCATTTACACCGGGCTCTCCATGGCGGCGGCGGAGGAGTTGATGGTGAAGTGGGAGCA
>JBAXCT010000039.1:0-11539 GCA_037141375.1 Chthoniobacterales bacterium
ACATCCACAACGAGCAAGGAATGCGCGATCCCAAGGCTTGGCGCACGCGCTACTCGGATCACTTCCCCGTGACAGCCGAACTGCAGGCGGTGCCCGACGACGACCCCAAGGCCACTTTCAGCCGCGCCGAACGCAGCCTGCGCTGAGGTCAGTCATCCCTGGCATCGTCCGCGCGGCGCACCTCAATTTGTCAGAATCGTGAGGTCTCGGCCGATTTTCCGCACGACGGGATCATCGGTGACAATGACGGTCGCACCCGGTTTGATCACATCGTAAAGCTCGGCTGCGAACATCGGGTTGACGCTGATGCGGCGTCCGAGTTGATCCCCGTCGAGGCTTGGTCCTTGCCCGGAGCTGACCCTCATCCATTTGTGGGCCGGACGGCCTGCCACCCAAGGACTCGGCTTTCCTTCGACACCATCGAGCAGTGTGAAAACGTGGTCACCCAAGGGTTGCCCGGGCGAGACGTCCAGCGCAGCGCGCCCAATGGGATTACCGTTGCGATAAACGTAGATGGCACGATCTGCGCTGCTCACCACCATGGTGACGGGACCGCTCGGGCTCCGGCGGGGATCCCAGTCGTAATCCCCGCGCTTAAGCGGACGCAGCATGTCGGGATTGAAATCTTCCGGCGCGAGAATCATGCCGGGGTTCGCGGCGAAACGCGGCTGCCGTGCTTTGTCGTCGCCAATCACCACTGTTCCGCCTTTCGCAGTGACTTCGAACAGCCGTTGGGAAAAATCGTAAGGCAGGCGGATGCAGCCGTGGCTGGCCGGATACCCGGGGATTTTTCCGGAATGCATGGCCACGCCATTCCAGGTAAGCCGCTGCATGTTGGGCATCGGCGCGTTGTCATAGGTTTTCGAGTAGTGCGACTTTTGTTTTTCGAGGATGGTGAAGACACCGTTCGGCGTCCCGTGCCCCGGCGCGCCGGTGCTCACGCTAGACCGCCCGATGAGGATGCCGTTGCGGTAGACGTGAATAACCTGCTGCGGGATGCTGACGAGCGCGACGACCGGCCCTGCCGGAGAAAGCTCCGGCCTCCACCAATACTCGCCCGGCTTGAGCGGCCCGGTCGGCCTGCCGGTCGGCGTCCCCTTGGTATGCGAGGAGGGCTTCTCCATGGCCGGAGCCACGGAGAGGGCCAGAAACGTGGACAGAACGATGGCTGTAGTTCTCATGGAGGCGAAATCCTAGCGGGAGAAGAATGCAGGAAGGATATTTTCCGTCAAGTTGCAGGCAATCACCCCTCGCAGCCGCGGAAGGCTGCAGTGCAGCGGCGATCTTGCTCTGCTACTGCTCGCCCTAAGGTGGCGGCCCCTCCCCGCCTTCGCGGGGCGGTCGGTCGGGCCGCGGCGGGTGGTCCCGCTTTTTGATCTCATCGAGCTGGGCCTGCTGTTCAGGCGTCAGGTTCGCCTTGATAGCGATCATAAGGCCGAGCTGGAGTCGCTTCATCTGAGCCTCGAGCGCCAACACTTTGTCGAGCTGGGCCAGCGCTTTTGTCTCATCGGGAGCCTGCTCTTTGACCAGCGCGCCGAGAGCCTCTTCCTCCGCGCTAAGCTGCCACTGCAATTCGGCGAACTGACCCATCGCCTTCTGGGCGGCTGCACGAATGGCCGACCTCTGCTCTTCGCTCAGGCCGATGGCCTTTTGGTTGCGCATGACCAACTCGGCTGGGAAAAAGGCCTCATCGAGACCACGCCCGCCGCCAGGACCACCGGGTCCATGATCTGTCTGCGGGCCGCGCATCGGCGGACCTCCCATGGGCTGCTGGGCCAGTGCCCCTCCGACAAGGAGGAAGCAGACAACGATGGTGCTCTTGGTTTTCATAGCGTCTAGTCTTTCGCGGAGGACATCGCGGATCCGTCAGCTTGGCCCGCGATCCATGCGTCGGTCATGCTGGATGTTTCCCAAACAGTGCCGCTCGAAGCCAGCAGTTTATCAGTGGGGGCGGTCCAGTCGGACAAAGCCGACCAATCTTCCGCCGAGGCAACACTTGGCTCAGTCCGTACGAGAGAATCCGCCCGGAAAAGCACAAAGGCCACCACTGCTGCGGCCCCTGCGGCAATCCAGCTGGAGCGGAGCGCCCAGACGGGAAACATTTCACGCGGCGACCGGATGGCATCAGGAGGGAGGCGAAACGGCGGGACGCGGTCGGCATCATCAGCACGCAACGCGGCGAAGATCTCGCGAAATTTAGGGTCGTTGCTGTTCATTGAAGTGTTCGGAAGTCTTCATCCATTCGGCCAGACGACGCTTCCCCCGCTCATAGTGGGTCCGGGCCGAACCGAGCGAGACACCCATAATTCGGGCAGCTGATTCAATGGTGAGGTCTTGGTAAAAAACAAGATGCAAGACCTCCTGCTGGCGCCGGGGAAGTCTGGATGTAGCCTGGCGGAGCGACACGATCCTCTCCGAAGTTTCAAGATCATCCTCGCTGGCAAAGCCGCTATCTTCCTCCCGCCTCCGGGCATAAGTATCGAGGCGCAGATGGCGGAGCCACCGGCGCCTTCGCTCCTCCGCAGCGGTATTGCGAATGACGGCGAAAAGCCATGTTTTGAAGGACGAAGTTCCCTTGTAGCGAGCCCGGCCTTGGAGGATTTTTTGGTAAGCGGTCTGCAGGACATCCCCAGCATCCTCGAGGCTGGAGGTACAACAGCTGACGGCCCAGCCATAGCTGGCCTCATGGTGCAGTTCCAGCTGGACGCGAAGATCCGCATCACCGATCGGCGGTTCCATGCCTGCTTCATCATGCTCATTCACCTTATTAGTGCGTCGAGCGGGCAATTTATATGACCGGCGAGACGATGAAAACCTCGTAAGAAGAACGAGAGTGAGCTTTCGTAAAATAGCCGCCGCGCATCTTTCTTCGGCCGAAGCCCGACAATTTACGCCGCTACTGATTTTTCGCGTCATATAAAACGCCGGCAGCGACGACTAAGTAACGAATTCAAATATGAAAAAACTCATCCTCCCCGCAGTCCTGGCCTCGCTGGCCATGCTCAGCGTCATCAACGCCCAAACAAACGAAAGCGAACAATCGTCCGAACCCACACCTCCGGAGCAACCCGGCCCAAGGCCACCGAAAAATCCGGTCATGGAGGCCTTGGACAAAAATCACGACCATGTCCTCGACGAGCAGGAAATCGCCGCTGCGCCGGAGGCACTCAAGTCACTCGACAAAAACAATGACGGCAAGCTGACACAGGAAGAAGTGCGTCCGCCGCACCCGCCACAAGCAGGCGGAGGCACGCCCGCCGACGACCAACAAGTGAGCAAGAGCGAGCAGCGCCGCCAAGAGCGGGAAATGCGCAAAGAATCACGGAACCAAGACCAGCAAACCCAGTCTACCAACCAAGGCGGACCGGGCGGCGGACACCACGGACCGCCTCCACCGCCGCCTCAGGGGCGCTGAGATTCTCGCTGGCTCGCTATGCAGAGATCATCGCTTGGCTTCGGGCAAGGCTGCCCACTCTGCGACGGCACGAACGCGCAAATCACACCCTACCTTCGAGCAAAGCGCACCTCACGATTCCGGGCAATAGTTGCCCGGATCAAGACATCACCTGACCGAGAGGATTCTTTTCCCAGCAATGAAATTATTCTGTCTTAGCCGCTGGAGAGCGTTTGCTTTTCGAGTCGTCCTTGGGGGGTTCCTGCTTTGGGGAAACCATGCGCAAGCCGATCCCCTGATTTCCAGTTGGATGACCACTTACTCGGGTAAATACGCCCGCATTTATACCAACGATACCACCAAACTTTCCGGCTCCAGCGTCACCACTTGGTCGAACCAGACAACCCCGGCCTATTGCGGCATTTCGACGATTCTTTCTTCTCCTAACTGGGTTTACATCAAAACCACAGGACTGGGCAGCCACATCATGGGTCCGTGGTACAACAATGCGGCCCATACTGTCGCGTTCCCCGGAGGGTTTCCCAAGAATCAAAAAGCCACATACCGTTTTCCCAGAAGCTCCTCTGTCACTCCCTCCAAAACTACGACCGACCTGGGCGCCATTGGTTACTTTGTCGACGGAGTCTCTATGTTTGACACCCAGGACGGGCAAAAGTGGACGGGCGCAGCGGAAAGCCCCATGGGCACGGGATACTGGTATCGGGACGCCTATATAAACGAGGGGGTGACGTTTGATCCCGCTTTCGCCCACCAACCGGAAAGCGCTCAATACCACTACCACGCCAACCCCATCGGCCTGCGATATCTTCTCGGAGATCATGTCGATTACAACCCCACCACCAAGGCTTACAGCGAAAGCACCAACCTGGTGGGCCAACACTCGCCTGTCTTGGGATGGGTTCGCGACGGCTTTCCGATTTATGGACCTTATGGTTATGCCAACGCCAGCAGCGGTGCCGCCGATCATGCGGAGGGCTACGCGGCTTGGGACTATAATACCAACAACGCAGGAGGGACCGGGTTGGGTCCGGTCGCCTATCTTGAAGGTCTCAGCGGCGGAATCTATCTGGATTCATCCACCCGGAAGATCGATGGAAACTCTTCGTTCGCTATTTATTCCTCCACTGGGGGACAAGCTGTTTGCCGGTCTATTCTACAACCTATGGATATGGGCATCCTCACCTTTTCTGCCCGCTTTGACGTGGATAACGCATCTGGTTTTTCAGGGTTCAACCTTAAGTCCGCGCAAGGAAACACTTTCGGCACCGGAGAACTCGTGGCCTTCGGCCTCAATACTTCCTCTGGAAACAACCAAATTGCCGTTTACGGAAGCACCGCGCTGACCATCGATCTGGGCTCCTCCGGGCTCGGCTCCGTCATCGATTTTTACCTCCGCTACAATACGTCGGCCGGAACTTACACCCTCGGTGCAAAATTTCGTTCCTCGAGTGCGTATACCTTTGTTTCGGGAGCCCTGAAAAATACCGGTTTTTTGGCCTCCTATTTGGGCGCGGGCAATTTCAACAGTGGCTCCAATCAAAATCTGATCTTTGATTCGATCCGCCTGTCTGTGGCCTCCTCGACAGCGGCAACCAATGGACTGCGCCGAATGCTCAGTGGATACGTGATCCGCGATGGAAGCAACGGGACGGACAACCTCAACTCCGGGCGGACCTATCTTCCCGCTTGGGCCGCCCGGGCATACAACGTCGGAACCAATGCCCAGTCTGGTCCGGCGGTTTCCACCACCTACCCGTTGGGCCGATACATGGAGGACAAATCCTATTTGGGTGACTTGATAAAAAGCGGTGCCACCCGTTACCAGCAGGGGGTGGATTACGACTTGGACGAATGCAACGGCCGATTCTGCGTTACCCCGGAGTTTCCGGAAGGCACTTACGCCTACTTTGTCGCCATCAATGCCGACAGCAGTGTCGCCTTCCCTTACAATATCGGCCGCACCTATTTCGGAGCCCCCACGGGTACGGCGACAAATTCCATTTCCGAGACGGTGACCACCAACACCTTGGCAGGTCCCCTGAGCACCTCGCTGAGTGTGCTGACCCCGGCGGTCAATCCCAACAGCGGCAACGTTACCTTGACCTGGAGCAGCACCGAGGGCGGCACATACAAGGTGGAGGCAAGCCGGGATCTCTCCTCCACCAATAACTGGGGAATCCTTACAAATGGCGTGGCTGCTGCCGCCGGAACCGTGCTGACCTCGCTGATGGAAACCGGCGCGGCCAATAGCTACAGCCGGAGTTTTTACCGCGTCACCCAGACCGGCCTCGCCGCCTATGACGGTCAAAGTACCACAAATTCCGGAACCGGAGTGGGCATAGTAAGCATCTCCCCGACCTCGGCCAGCCGTGGCACCACCTTCACGCTGACCATCAACCTAGACGCTTCGCTCAACCCGCCGCCACCGCCACAAAATGCCCCTATCAACAGCGTCACGGTGGGCAGTATCACCGGAACCGGCAACGTTCACGTCAGTCAGACCCAAGTCACCAGCGTGGTTACCATACCGGCGAACTCCGCTACGGGCTCACAGATTGTGAGCCTCGTCTTTCCCGGCCCTCCCGAGAATTCCACGGCCACGGTCACCTACACCTTCACTGGCCTGAATATCAACTAAGGGATTTTTATCCTGATCCGGTTGCTTTCCAAATAGGATCATCCTCGCGTGAAAATATTCGCGATTTTTTTCTTTCTGGGAGCGGTAGCACTCAACGCCCATGCGTCCGATCTCACCCTTAATTTTCAACCCAATTTCTCCGGCTCACCTCTTCTTCTCGACTCCCTCCGCTACAGCAACTGCGCCAAGGAGACACTTTCTTTCACCCGTCTCAGCTTTCTCCTCTCCGGGTTTGCCCTGCAAAAGGAGTCGGGCGAGTGGATCGAGTTGGCAGGCCAGCATGCCTGGTGCGACGCCGCGAGCCATCGTTTAGAATTTGTGCTGCGCGAGATCCCACCTGGATCCTACCGGGCCATCCACTTTTATTTCGGACCGGACGGAAAAACCAATCATGCGGACATCGCCAAGATTCCCGCCGACGACCCACTCAATCCCAATGTCAACGGGCTCCATTGGAACTGGCAGGGCGGCTACATCTTTCTCGCCGTCGAAGGCTTGTTTCGCCGGGGAAACGACAAGCCCTCCGGCTACTCGTATCACTTCGCCCGCGACGAGCGGCGCACGGCAATCAGCGTGACTGCGCCGCTCGATCTGAACCATGACGGACTACTGGTGCTCGACTTCGATCTTGCCTCGCTTTTCAACTCGCCGCGACCGATCTCCATCGTCCGCGACGGCGTCTCGACCCACTCGCGTGAGAACGATCCGCTGGCCGATAAAATTGGGGCGAATCTTCCCGGCTCGTTCCGTGTGCGAGAGTTTGTTTCCGCCGCTCCAGCCAAGCCGGCAGGTCCCCCGCCCAAGCCGATCGATCTTCCGGAAAAATATACGCCCTATCCTTTCCAAATGGCGGGGACCTTTCCCATGCCCGCGCTGCCGCTCGACAATCCCCTCATTGAAGAGCGCGTCTCGCTCGGAAAAAGATTATTCCAGGAAAAAGCATTCTCCCGCGACAACTCCATGTCCTGCGTAGCCTGCCACCAGCCGGACAAAGGTTTTTCCGATCCTCGTCCCCAGAGCATCGGCGTGCATGGCGATCCCGGTGAACGCAACTCTATGACGGTGCTGAACCTCGCGTGGAAAAACGATTTTTTCTGGGACGGCCGCGCCACCTCGCTACGCCAGCAGGTGCTGATGCCGGTGCAGGAGCATGACGAGATGGATGAGAACCTCGAGCATGTGGCAGAAAAACTCGCTGCTGATCCGGAGTATCCTCCGCTTTTTGCCCGTGCCTTCGGCTCACCCGGTATCACTGCGCAGAAAATTTCGCTCGCTCTCGAGCAATTTCTTCTCACGTTGACGAGTTATCGCTCGAAGTTCGACCTCGCCATGGCAGGATTGACCGAGCTATCGCCCGATGAACAGAAAGGGTTCGAGCTGTTCATGACTGAATACGAACCCCGCATGGGCCAGCGCGGGGCCGATTGCTTCCATTGCCACGGGGGCGCGCTCTTCACCGACCACGGTTTCCACAATACCGGGTTGGACGAAAAATCGGCGGATGCCGGGCGCGCTGCGGTGACGGGTCGCGAGACCGACCACGGAAAATTCTCCACGCCGACCCTGCGCAACATCGCCCTCACCGCTCCCTACATGCACGACGGAAGATTCAAGACGCTCGAGGAGGTGGTGGACCACTATTCAGACGGCGTGAAACGGAGCGCCAACCTCGATCCGAATCTGGCCAAGCATCCGCCGGAAGGAATGCAACTCAGTCCGGTCGACAAAAAAGCCCTCGTCGCCTTTCTCCGCAGCCTGACCGACACCAATGTGTCGGCGCTTCTACCGCCGCCACCACCTTCAGAAAAGAAAAACTGAGCCCCCGCCTATGGAGAGTAGGGAGCGAGAGCTGTGCGACCCACGCGGTAGAAACTTTGTGGGTAGCTGCCGGCCGCATTGGTTTCGACATAGGATGTCGTGATCGCGTTGGTGGCCGCAGGAAAGTTCGTGCTGAGATTGGTCCAGTTGGATGACAGGCTGCGGCTCGCCTGCACTTGGTAAGTCCCGCCTTCGACGCTGCTCCAAACGAGGGTGACATCGCCGCCGCCCAAGACCGGGGCCTGCATGACCTCCTGCGTGTTCGGGCCCCCGCTGAAATAGTTGGTCACGCCGGAAGAAGGAACGTTGGTATTAATTTCCCCGTTCTTAATGCCGAAATATTGCTTCGACAGCATGTACGGAAACACCGGCGTTCCGTTCGTATCCATGGTGACAAAGTAAGCGTAGATGCCGCCGGGATATTCCGGGGTGACGCACCAGCGCCCGTTGTATTGGTCGAGGTCGAAATCAACACCCTGCTGATAGCGCTCGCTACCGGACTTGATCAGATCGCCCAGATAATCGAAATCCCCGACGTAGCGTCCGAGAGTGTAGTAGTTGGTTGTGGTATTACCCGGAGGACCATTCGTAGTGGCATAGCTGGTCGACGGACCCCAAGCGCTGTTCGAAAGGGTTAAGGGATTTGTGCCAGTCGGGTTAGCCACACCCTCGGCAATGGCCGCCCACTTGGGCAAAGTCTTGCGACCGCTCGTATTGAGGTCCGTCGTGCCATTCGAACCATTGCGCAAAACAAAACCCGTCCGCATCCGGCTGATCGGACTGCCGGGATCGTTGGTCACGGAATATCCGTAAGGTCCGTAAATGGGATAGCCATCGAAACACCATCCGAGAATGGGCGAGTGCTGGAGGTTGGTGTTGGCCAGATTCTCCACGTAGGTGATTGCCTGGGTGTTCATGTTGGTGGTCACCAGCATGTTGTCGCCGAGTTGGTAGCGCAGCGCCTTGGGCTCCGCATGGTAGTGGTATTGGCCGTTGAGTCCTGGCTGGTGGGCGAAGCCTGGATCGAAGGTAACCTGCTCGACGGCGAGCGCATTGCGCCACCACGGATTGGTCGCGGCGGTCTGACCCATCACATCGTTGCCGGTGACCACGGGCGTGTTCGCCGACTGGACGAAACCGAATGCGTCGCCGAGGTCGTAGATTGCTACGCCGTTGACCATCGTTCCGATCGGCCCGCCTCCGTGCCTCTCTTTTGTGCCATTGGTCGTGGGGAAGCGCGTGATGCGCGACGTGTAATTTTGCGAGAGCGGCCAGAAGCCCCACACTTGGGTCTGTGCCGCATTGCCATACCAAGGACCCATGGTGTAGGAAGCGACGCCTCCGGCATTGATGTAGACATTGCTCAGGCTGTAGCGGATCCGCTGCACATCGGAGTAAACCGGGTTCGTCTGGCTGGCTGTGCTGCTGTTGTTGTTCGGCAATCCGGACGAAGGCCAGGTAGCCACGAGGGCGCCCCCATTCGTTTGCTGAACCCGCGCATATTTCGCCGAATAAGTGGTGAACCACGAAGTGAGCAACGGATCCGCGCGCGCCTCACCCCCAGCCCAGAGGAGAGCAGCAAGGAGCACAGCGCGGAGAGCTTGTCGCGGATAAAAACGCTGCATTCTTTGCACCATAGAGAATCTGCCGGGCTTTTCAAACGACCGGCTGGATATTTTCGGAGATCCTCGGCATTTGCGGACGCTAGCCGTCTATCACTTGGGGCGGAAGATCACTTGCTGGCGGCCAAGCGTGATCACGCGCGGGCTCGTCGAGCCGGGCGACTGCACTTGGAGCGAGACCTGGGTGTTGGGCTGTCCGCGGATCATGCCGAGCAGATCGCCCATGCGCAGGGCTCGCGTGTCCACCCATGCGCCATTGGCATCCGTCACGGCCATCAGAGCGTCACCAGATTTGAGCGCACCGCTGGCACTGGCCGGTCCGCCCGGAACCAGGTCTCCGACCACGGGCAACCCGTTTTCATTCCGGTTCAACACGGCACCGATGCCGATGGGCGCTGTGCTGTGGATGCCATCTTGCGCAGCAGCCCGATCGCTCTCTGCAGGGAGCCCGGCGGCCCAATTCATCGCGGCTACAGTATCGTTGGACGCCCAAGACGACGCGATGCTGCGAGCGGTATCGGCTCTGGCCTCCGCATCGGTTGGAGGCATCGCTGAAAAATTCTGAGCGGCGAGCGCCGGACTACGCTGGATTTCCGCCTGGGTGATACCGGAAAGCATGGCATCGCGCGTCGACTGGTCGGCAATCTGCGCCGCCCACTGGCGTGCGGCGGTCGGCGAGGATTCCGCCCACGAACGCGCGAACTCCTCGAGAAATCGCCGATGCTGGCGGCCATCCAGATCATTACCCAGAGCCAATGCCGCAGCGGGATCCGTCGCGGCAAGTTTGCTGGCCACCTCCGCAAAAAGTTCACCCCGACGATTTCCATCGACGCTCGCCTTGGCCATCTCGGCCGCGCGCTGCGGCGAGATGCGACCGGATTCCAAAAGG
Source organism: Chthoniobacterales bacterium (assembly GCA_037141375.1). GTDB lineage: Bacteria > Verrucomicrobiota > Verrucomicrobiia > Chthoniobacterales > JACTMZ01 > JACTMZ01. Next base: position 10,383 of record JBAXCT010000039.1, read on the forward strand.
TGCGCGGCGAGAGCTCCCTCCGCGCCGAAAAGCCAGATACTGCCTTGCTTGATGATTTCGAGCGAGCTGAGCCCCGAGTATTCACCAAGCAGCGCGAGCATTGCCATATCCCGGGATTCGGCGTCAGGCAATTCGGCAACGCGGGCCAGCGCGGCCTCCGGTCCCAAGCCGGCGAGCTGACGAAAAAACCCGTTGATGGCAGCCTCGCGCTGGCGGGCATCTTTCAGGCCGGCCAGACGAACAAGAAAACGATCGCTGGACTCCACACCCGCAGCCTTCGGCAACTGCGAGGCACGAGAGGAGCTGCGGCCCGCGATCCCGGGGCCGCTGGATTCCTCCGTCGCCGCAGGGCGGATGGCGGTAGCCGCCGCACTTTCAACTTTCGCCGCTTCGGCAGGCTGGGACGGACCAGGCTGCGCCGCGAGCCAGATCAGCGTCAGTGTGGATAGGGAGAGCAGGGCAACGGTGGCGATCTTGAAGTTCACGGCAAAAGAAAACTGGAACCTCGTCGAGCCTCGCAAGCAAGCTAAGTTTACCTCCGGCGGCAAATAACCACGCGAATCCCCTCGCATCAGGCCGATAAGGGGCCCTAAATTCACCTTTGGAAATGAAGAACGCTGAGTGGTTTGAATTTGCCAAGACGCTGGCCGCGGAGGGCGTGGCGCCGGAAGAAATCAAGGAGCGCCTGAGAGCCCGCCAGATCGACGAGGAGGAGATCGCCGCGATCATGAACGGGGTTGCCCGGCCCGGGCCCGGCAAAAACCGCACGCCGCTGATCGCGGCCCTCGCGCTGCTGGCCATCGTCCTCGGGACTGGAGGCTTTTTCGCCTACCGCTATCTGGCCGCCGCGCAGATGGTGCGCCAGATGGTCAAGCACGTGATTTTCAGCGGAAACATCACAGGGCAACTCGAGGGTAAGGACAAGGGCTGCGAACTGGTGCAGTTCAGCGGGGTGCTCGACACAACGGTGCTGGATGCGCCGAAAGCGTCTATGAAGATCAACTTGGACCGGGAGGAGAAGATGAAGCGCATCATCGGATCGATCCCGCCGGCCACGGACGCGCGGTTCTTGGCTGCCGCCTCGCTGGCGATCCGCACCGGCGGCAGCTTTTTTGGAGGTGCCGACCTGCGCTTCGCCGAAGAAAATGTTTACTTCC
>JBAXCT010000040.1:0-11487 GCA_037141375.1 Chthoniobacterales bacterium
ACTCTCCGTCTCCCCGGCTTTCTCCATCTCGGCTTTGAAGGCGGCCGCGTCAGGAAACTGCCCCTTGGCCTTCGCGATTTCCGCGTCGAGGTCTGCGTCCGTGATCTCCAAGGAGGAGGCTTTGCGCGAGATGAGTTTGTCGATGATGAGTTGATCTAGGATCTCTCGGTATCCTTCCATCTTCTGGGTGGCGGTGAGATCAGCCGGGTTCATGCCGCCTGATGAGGCGACGGCGCGGTTGAAGGCCTCCTGGAGGTCGGCCCGCGAGATTTTCTCCCCCTCGACGATCGCGACGGGATCAGGCAGGGCGGCCTCTTCGGTTTTGGTGGACGGCTTTTCGTCCTTGGCGAGGGCGGGCATGGGATGGGCCACGAGGGCCACGAGGGCCGCGATGCGTAGGAGGTGCAATTTCATAGAAGCCGTAAATCGTGGCATGAGATTGGCTTTCGGGCCAGAGGATTCTTAAAGACGGCTACCCCTCCCGGCAAAAAAGCGCCCGGTGGCCTCGTGACGCGCGGCGAACATCCTTGGAAAAACAGTCTTCTGTGCCACCCAGTCGCCCGCCGGTCCGCCGCGATGCCACGGCAGCCGGAATTCGATGCGGTCGGTCAGCAGGGCGCCATCCGCCGCCTCCTCGAAGCGGTGCTCATGTCTCCAGAGCGCGAAGGGGCAACGAACCCCGACATCCAAAAGAAGATGAGGTGGTTCCACCCGCTCCCAGCGACCGACCCAACTTAGGTGGAGGGGGCCCTGGCGGATGGTAAGGGCAAATTCCCTGCCCGGAGATGCCGTCTCCTCGGCCCTGATTTCGAGGATCTGCCTGCCGACAGGTAGGAGGCGCAAGTTGTGCGGATTCTGGTGGAAGAGGAAGAGTTCCGCGGGGGTGGCGGCTATCGTGCTGCGGCGGGTGTAGAGTGCCATAGGAGGAGAATGTGAGGGAGTGCTTGCGGCGCGGAATCTTTTTCTTTATTGCATTGGGCTCGGTTCGCCAATAAGCGTGAACCCTCAAACCAAACAAAATCTTATGTCCGACAAATCTATCTCAGAAAGAGTCAAAGAAATCATCGTCAAGGAACTTAGCGTCAACCCCGAGCAGGTGACACCCACGGCTTCGTTTATCGAAGACCTTGGGGCCGACTCTCTGGACACGGTCGAACTCGTGATGGCCTTCGAAGAAGAATTCGGTGTCGAAGTGCCCGACGAGGAAGCCGAGAAGCTGCAGACCGTCGGCGACGTCGTCAAATACATCGAGGCCAACTCCTCGAAGTAAAAATCACCATCAACCTTGATTTTGCCGGCCTCGCGCCGGCGATTTTCGACAACCCCGGGGCCGCGAGGCCGCGGGGTTGTTTGCTTGGATGGGTTGCGGGGCTCTCGCGCCGCCGCTAGAAGGAGAGCCATGGCGAAAGACGAATCGGCGCGTTATGCCCGGCAGACGGCTCTCCCCGGTTTCGGGGCGGAGGGTCAGGCGAAGTTGCGCGCCGCGCGCGTCCTGCTCATCGGAGTCGGCGGGCTCGGTTCGCCGTCGGCGCTTTATCTTGCCGCGGCGGGTGTCGGCACGCTCGGCATTGTCGACCCCGATCGCGTGGAGCTTTCCAACCTCCACCGGCAAATTTTGCATGGCACGGCGGATGTCGGTCGCGCCAAGACTGAATCGGCCCGGGACCGCCTGCGCGATACGAACCCGGATGTGCGGGTGGAAATTTTTCCGGAACGCTTCGAAGCAGCCAACGCACTCGACCGCGTGCGCGGTTGGGATTTGGTCGTCGATGGCTGCGATAATTTTCCCACGCGCTATGCATCGAACGACGCCTGCGTGGCGCTGGGCGTGCCGAACGTCTACGGATCGGTCTGGCGCTTCGAGGGCCAGGTCTCGGTCTTGGCTCCGCACCTGGGCGGCCCGTGCTATCGCTGCATCAATCCGCATGCGCCCGCCCCGGGCTCCGTGCCGGGCTGCGCCGAAGCCGGTGTGCTTGGTGTGCTTCCGGGGCTGGTCGGCACCTTGCAGGCACTGGAGGCGATCAAACTCATCACCGGCATCGGCGAACCCTTGGTCGGGCGTCTGCTCCATCTCGATGCCTTGGCCATGAAGTTCCGCGAATTCACCGTGCGGCGCGATCCGCAATGTGCGCGTTGCGCGGCAGGCAGACAGCAGGCGCCCGTGCGGGAGGAGGGGGCGGCCTGCGCCGCACCTCCGGCCGGTGTTGACGAGATCACGGTGCAGGAACTTGTCGCCGCGCGCACCGCTGGGCAGGCCCATGTGCTGCTCGATGTCCGCGAGGACTGGGAGGTGGCTGTCGCGCGGCTCGATCCGTGTGTGCATATTCCGCTCGGCGAGTTGGCCTCCCGCGCGGGCGAGATTCCGGGCGGCGTCCCGCTCTATGTTCTGTGCCACGCGGGGGTGCGTAGCGCGGCCGCCGCCAAACTGCTGGCCGGCGCCGGTCGCCGCGATGTGTGGAATGTGCGCGGCGGAATCGCCGCATGGTCGGCCGAGGTGGACGACCGCGTGCCGACCTACTAGAACATGGGCATGTTGACCGGGGACAAAGGACTCAAGGCCGCGCTGGGGCGCATCGCAAGCGGGCTCTACGTGGTCGGGGCGACGATCGAAGGCCGGCGTATGGGGATGCTTTGCAGCTTTGTCGAGCAGGCGGGTTTCGAGCCTCCGATGATCTCGATCGCGTTGGGCAAGGATCGCCCGCTGCGCGCGGTCCTCGAATCGGGCGGTCTTTTCTCTCTCAATATCCTCGCGGCAGAGGATAAAAAATTGCTGGCAGGCTTCGCTTCCGTGCGCGAGGAAGATCCTTTTTCCGCCTTCGAACTCGTCCCTAACGCGCAAGGACTCCCGCAGTTGGCCGATGCCTTGGCCTGGCTGGCCTGCCGCACGCGCGGTTCGGTCGCGGCGGGGGATCATGTCGTTTATGTGGCCGAGGTCCTCGCTGGCTGCTTGCACCGCGAGGCATCCGAGCCGATGATCCGCGTCCGCAAAAATGGATTCGCCTACTGACATGGAATTTCTTCTCGGCGTGCTGCGCTGCCCGCGCTCGGGACAAAAGCTGCGCGAGGAGGGCGGGCGCTTGCTCAGCGAGGATGGCAAGCACGCCTACCGCGTGATCGACCGCATTCCGGTGCTCTTGCCCGAGGAAGCGGTGGAGGTGCTCTTATGACGGAACTGGAAAAACTACGCCATTCTTGCGCCCACATCTTGGCCGAGGCCATCCTTCGCCTCTGGCCCGAGGCGCAATTCGCGGCCGGCCCGCCGGTCGAGCAGGGATTTTACTACGACATCGACCTCCCGCACCGTATCTCGCCGGAAGATTTTCCCAAGATCGAGGCGGAGATGGCGAAGGTGGTGGCCGAGGATCAGGCTTTCGAACGGAGCGCCGTCACCCGCGCCGAGGCGATGAAACTCGGGCAGGAGGGCCGTCTGGCCGCGCTCGGTGGACGCGGCGTGCCCAGCCGCTACAAGCTCGACATTCTTCAGGGCATTCCCGAGGGAGAGGAGATCAGTCTCTACCGCAATGGCGCCTTCACCGATCTCTGCGCCGGCCCGCACGTCGAATCGACCGGCAAAATCGGCGCCTTCGCCCTCACCGCGGTGGCCAGCGCCTATTACAAGGGCGACGAGAACAATCCCCAGCTCCAGCGCATCTATGGCATCGCTTTTTCCAAGCCGGATGAACTCGAGCAATGGCGAGTCATGCAGGAGGAGGCGCGCAAACGCGACCACCGCAAGCTCGGGCGCGAACTGCAACTCTTCCACGTCGACGAGGCGGTCGGGCCGGGCCTGATTCTCTGGACCCCGAAGGGTGCGGTCGTCCGCCAGGAACTGCAGAACTTCATCAGCGAGGAATTGCGCGGCCAGGGATACGAGCAGGTTTTCACCCCGCACATCGGGCGTCTCGAACTCTACCGCACATCCGGCCACTACCCGTATTACGCGGAATCGCAATACCCGCCGCTGGTCGAGCGAGAAACACTGCACCGGCTGGCGGATGAAGGCTGCACCTGCGCGGATCTGGCGGTCCGCTTGGAAAAAGGCGAGGCGGAGGGCTATCTCCTCAAGCCGATGAACTGCCCGATGCACATCAAGATTTTCGCATCGCAGCCCCGCAGTTACCGCGACTTGCCCGTGCGACTCGCCGAGTTCGGCACGGTCTACCGATGGGAGCAGTCGGGCGAACTCAACGGCATGACGCGCGTGCGCGGTTTCACCCAGGACGATGCGCACCTCTTTGTCACAGAGGAGCAAATGGCGGCCGAAATCCAGGGCTGCCTCGACTTGGTCAAAAAAGTTTTCGGTGTGTTTGATATGACCGACTACCGCGTGCGCCTCGGACTGCGCGAGCCGGGTTCCGACAAATACGTGGGGCGCGCGGAGGATTGGGATCGCGCGGAGGACGCCTGCCGCAACGCGGCCAAAACACTCGGCGTGCCCTACACGGAGGAGCCCGGCGAGGCCGCGTTCTACGGTCCGAAAATCGACTTTGTCGTGCGCGACGTCATCGGCCGCGAATGGCAACTAGGCACCGTGCAGGTCGACTTCCAGTTACCCGAGCGCTTCGACCTTCACTACACTGGTGCCGACAACAAACCGCACCGTCCGGTCATGATCCATCGCGCACCCTTCGGTTCGATGGAGCGCTTTGTCGGCGTACTCATCGAGCACTTCGCCGGGGCCTTCCCTGTCTGGCTTGCGCCAGAGCAGGCCCGCATTTTGCCGGTCTCCGAAAAAGTCGCGGAATACGCCGAAGAGGTGCTTGGCGCCCTGCGTGCCGCGGGCGTGCGTGCGACGGTCGACCGATCGCAGGACAAACTCGGGGCCAAAATTCGTCTTGCACAAGTCGACAAGGTGCCTTACATGATTGTTGTTGGCGGTAAGGAAGCCGAGTCTCGGCAAGTTTCGGTGCGTAGCCGGAAAGTAGGGGACGAAGGTTCCCAGCCCGCTGAAAATTTTGTCGAGCGCATCAAACAGGAAATCAGTGAAAGACTGCTCTAATCAGTAGGGTCCCGCACGCTCACGAGACCCCAATATTCGCAGCCGCTTGTCTTTTAATCGCACTCCACAACCCCCGCTGATCCGCGTCAACCACCGCATCCGTGCGCGCGAGGTGCGTGTTATCGACGGCTCCACCAACGAGCAGCTCGGTGTCCTGCGGCTGCAGGACGCCTTGCGCAAGGCGGAAGAGATGGGCCTCGATCTCGTGGAGGTCGCCGCCAATGCTGATCCTCCGGTCTGCCGCATCGTCAACTTCGGAAAATACCGCTATGAGCTGGCCAAACAGGAAAAAGATAAGAAGGCCACCGGCAGCAAGGTCAAGGAGGTCAAGTTCCGAGTCAACATCGACAACCACGATTACCTGACCAAGCTGCGCCATGCCGAGGAGTTCCTCGACAAGGGCAACAAGCTCAAGGTTCAGCTGCAGTTCCGCGGGCGCCAGATGGCACACCAAGAGCTGGGCATGGCTGTCGTCCTGCGCGTCAAGGAAGACCTCGCCACCATGGGCCATGTCGACATGGAACCGAAGCTGGTCGGCCGCGCCATCAATATGGTGATGAGTCCGCTGCCCGCCGCGAAGCGCAAGCGCAAGTTTGCACCGATGGAAGTCGAGCCCGAGGACGACAGCGCGCAGCCAGACGAACCTGAGGATTAAGCTGAAGAGGCTCAGGGAGCCTTTGCCACCAAACCTCGGGCAAGGAGTCAGCCGATCAGGCTGGCAGGCACTCGGTCATCCACTCGAGCAGTTCGCCGATGGTGGCCTCGCTCTCATCGCCCATGTTGGAAACACGGAACGTTGTGCCCTTGATTTTGCCGTAGCCGCCATTGATCGAAACCTTGTGCTTCTTTTTCAGCGCCGAGCAGAAGGCAGAAACGTCGATGTTGCGGTTGTTCTTCACGCAGACCAGCGATTTGGAACGGTAGCCCTCGCGGGCAAAGTGCTCGAACCCGTGGGCGGCGACCCAGTCCGACACCATATCGTTGAGCTTTGCGTGGCGCCTGTAGCGCGCCTCGACACCTTCCTCGAAAATATCGTCGAGCTTCGATTGCAGCGCGTAAATGTGGCCGGTCGTCGGCGTGCTCGGCGTCATGAACTTTTCCCAGTTTTTGTGGAATTCAATGAAGTCGAAATAATAGCCGCGGTCGGGCGTGGTCGCCGCTCGGGCGCGAGCCCGCTCGCTGGCGCTGAAAAGGGAGAGTCCCGGCGGCATGGCAAGAGCCTTTTGGCTGCCGGTCAGCAGGACATCGATACCGAGCTCATCCATCGGAATGGGCACAGTGGAGAATGAAGATACGCTGTCCACGATGAACATGACCTCGGGATACTTGCGCACCACCGCGGCGATGTCGGCCAGAGGACTGAGTACCCCGGTCGATGTTTCGTTGTGGATGAGCGTGATCGCGTCGAAACCGCCACGCGAAAGTTTTTCGTCGACCAACTCCGGAAGAATCGGCTCACCCCACTCGACCTGCAGCGCCTCGGCCTGCTTGCCGCAGCGCTTGCTCACATCGAACCATTTGTCGGAGAAGGCTCCGCACATGCAGTTCAGCACCTTTTTCTGCACCAAGTTGCGCAGCGCGCCCTCCATCACTCCCCATGCGGAGGAGGTGGAGAGATACACCGGTTCCTGGCTACCGAAGAGAGTCTGCAGTCTCGGGTGAATGGATTCGTACAACGAGGAGAACTCGCTGCCGCGGTGGCCGATCTGCGGGCGGCAGAAGGCGCGGAAGGTTTTGTCCGAGACCTCAATGGGACCGGGGATGAATAGTTTGACGTGTCCGTCCGTGGTGGCGTTGGTGGTGTTCAGCATGGTTTAATTTTCCCAGATAAAATGTTCCAACCGCAGGCGGCGCGCCCGTTGTGTCAGCTCTTCGCTTTGCGGGTTGTTTACGGATGCCATCCGGTCGTAGATCGCCACCGCAGCAGGCCAGTCTTCCTGATTTTCAAGGATGCGGCCAGCCTCAAGACCGGCCTTGAAAAACCAGTAAGGGTCGGTGCCCTGAGCGGGGGTGCGGGAGAGGACTTCCCGGTAGGCGGCGAGGGCGCCGTCGGTCTGACCGGAACGGGCCAAGGAGGCCGCGCGTTTGCACGCCGCTTGGTCGCGCCAGTCGGGAGGGGCGGATGCGTCCTTGGCTATGGTTGCATAGACGGCCGCCGCCGCCGCGAATTTTTCCGGCTGCTCGGCTGCCATGGCAAAAAGAATGTCGCCTTTTTCCATGCGGGCGGCGTGATGCACTTCCGCGGGCGCTTCGCTGGAAAGGATGCTTTCGTAGATTGCCAGGGCGTCTTTGAAGCGTGTGGCGCGCAGTAGCAAGGAGGCCTGCTCAAGGCGCGCACGTTGACGGAGTTCCGACTTGCCCTTGGCCACATCATCGAACCAGCTCATGGCGCGGTCGGCCCCTGCCTCGCTCATGCTGCGCGAAGCGGCTTGGGCCGCGAGAAAGAGAGCCAGCGCGGATTGCTCCGGATCAGTCAGTTTCTCGGCCAGCCGTGCGAGCACCGACTCGGCAGCGGCATGATCGCCGCCGCGCGAGTGAAGTTCCGCCAGCTTGAACGCGACATCCGTGGTTTCCGGCGCATCGGCGTTCTCGGCCAGAAATGTTTCGCAGGCGGCGGACAGATCTTTGCGTGTGCGGGAGCCGGCATTGTCGGCGGCAAAAATTTCCGCCGCGGCCAACGCCGCCGAGCGCGGAAGAATCTCTGCTTCCGGTTCGGCAGTTTTCAGAATGCGCTCGGCAGCGGGGCCCTCGCCCCGGGCCAACCGCCACTCGGCCAAAGCAAGTTTTGCTTGGAAGGTGTACTCGTTGGCGGGCGTGACTTTGGAGAGCGCGTTCAGGCCGTCCGTGTTGCCTTCGCGCGCTTCGGCGGCGGCGAGAAGAAACGACCAGCCAAGAAGCCCCGGATCATCGGCGGCCCGCTCCCGCAGGTCCTTGTGGGCTTTCCGTGCCAGGTCGAGGTCGCCGGCGGCCAAGGCCGTGAGCAAGCAGTTGGCCGAAGCTGCGGTGCGTTCGTCTTTGGTTTTCGCCCGGGCCAGTGCCGAGGTGAAAGATTCATGGGCGCGGCGGAAAGAGCCGGATGCCGCCAAGGCGCGGCCACGCAGCATGGCGAGCTGGTAGGATAAACTTCCGTCCTCGCCGAGACTTTCCAGAACTTGCAGCGATTCCGCGGGCTGACCCACGGCAACCTTGGCCTCCGCCAGCATGAGGCGAGTGCGCTCGCTCTCCGCCGGCGGGAGATTCTCCCGGCCCAGGATGTCCTGCAACAGCGCGATGGTGGCTTCCGTTCCCCTGACGTCGAGTTCGCTCCTCGCCAGTTGCAGGCCGCCCTCGGTACCGCGCGGATTTTTCTCGCTGCTCCATGCGCGCAGTTCGCCGTTAGGATCGGCGCCGGCCGCTTTTTCCGCCGCGATCCATTCCTCCATGATCGGGCGCAGTCCGAGGGCCACCGAGTTGGCAGAGAGCGCCTCGCGCAGCATGCCGCGCGCCTCCGTGTCCTTGCCGAGTGCCCGCAGCGCGCGGGCCAGACCGAGGCGCGCGTTGTCCTGCACGAAGGCCGGTGCATTGCCGCCGCCGAGAGTGCGATGAAAAGCGTCCGCAGCCTCGGCCGTGCGCCCCTGCAAGAGTCGCAGGCGCCCGGTGATCATGTCGATCTCCGGGGCGGGAAGCAGTGCCGCTGCGCGGACCGACTCGATGAGTTGATCCGTTTCTTCAGGCTGGCCGGTGGCCAATTGCAATTCGAGCAGCAGGCGCAGGCTGTTGGGATCCTCCGGCAACGCGGCGCCGGGTGCCGGCATCAGCTTGCGGGCCGCCGCCGCATCGCCTTCCTCCATACGGATCCTTGCCAGCAGCAGCGCGGCATCCGTGTTCCGCGCGGCGAGGGGACCGGCCAGCGCGGCAGCATCGGTCAAACTGCCCTCTGCGGCCAACGCGGCGGCGCGGAGCAGTTGTGCTTCGGTTCCGCCGGATCCTACGTCATTGAGTGTCTTGAGTGCTTCCTGCGGTCGTCCCGCCGCAAGCAGGCTGCGCGCGAGCAATAGGGTGAGTTTTTGCTTCTGCTCCCCTGAGGATTTGGCCAGCGCCTCTTTCAGTGGAGCGACCGCTGCCCGCGGCATGCCTTCGCGCAGGGCGGACTCCGCCTTTTCCTCCGCGTTTTCGATTTTGTCCTGCGCCGCGGCTGACGCGGTCCAAGACATCGCCAAAAACAGGATGAAGGGCTTGGCTTTCATTTGGTCAAAAGCGGCCGCAAATATTTGCCGGTGTGGCTACCGCGCACCTCGATCACCGCCTCCGGTGTGCCCTCGGCGACGATGCGCCCGCCGCCTTCGCCGCCCTCCGGCCCGAGGTCGACGATCCAGTCGGCGCATTTGATCACATCCATGTTGTGCTCAATGACCATAAGCGTGTTCCCCGCGTCCCGCAGTTTCACCAGCACCTGCAGGAGCGTGTCCACATCGGAAACGTGCAGTCCGGTGGTCGGCTCGTCCAGCACGTAGAGCGTTTTGGAGCCGGACCGCTTGGAAAGTTCGGTCGACAACTTGATGCGCTGCGCCTCGCCCCCCGAAAGGGTGCTGGCCGGTTGTCCGAGCGTGAGATAGCCGAGCCCGACCTCCTGCATCGTGGAAAGTTTGTCGGAGACGGTCGGCACCGCGCGAAAAAATGACAACGCCTGATCCACCGTCATGGCCAGGATATCCGCAATATTTTTCCCCTTGTAGGTGATTTCTAGCGTTTCTCGGTTGTAGCGTCGCCCGTTGCAGACGTCGCAGGGGACGAAGACATCAGCGAGGAAATGCATCTCCACCTTCAGCACACCGTCGCCCTGGCAATGCTCGCAGCGTCCGCCTTTCACATTGAAGCTGAAGCGCCCGGAATTGTAGCCCCGCACCCTCGCGGCTGGCACCTGCGAGAAAAGTTCGCGGATCGGCCCGAAGGCCCCGGTATAAGTCGCGGGATTCGATCGCGGGGTGCGTCCGATCGGCGATTGGTCCACCACGACGAGGCGGTGGACTTGCCCCGCCCCGAGGATGGCGCGGTGCGCGCCGGGATTTCCCTTCGCGCGGTAAAGATCCCGCGCCAGCGCGGCGCGCAGGATGTCGTTGACCAAGGTCGATTTGCCGCTGCCCGAAACCCCGGTCACGCAGATGAAGCAGCCCAGCGGAAAATGCGCATCGACGTCCTGCAGATTGTTCGCCCGCGCGCCGATCACGCTAAGCCAGCCTTCCGACTCGCCCGCGACGTGCGCGCGCGGGGTCAGCGGTTGGTTTCGCTTGGCCGGAACCCGGATGCGCAACTGCCCGCTCAAATAGCGCCCGGTGAGCGACTGCGGCGCGGAAGAAACCTCCTCCAGCGTGCCCTGGGCCACGATGCGGCCGCCGAGCGGTCCCGCGCCCGGGCCGATGTCGATGATGTGATCCGCCGCGAGGATCGTCTCGTGGTCATGCTCGACGACGAGCACCGAGTTGCCGAGATCCCGCAGGTTTTTCATCGTGGCGATGAGTTTCTCGTTGTCCCGCTGATGCAGTCCGATGCTTGGCTCATCGAGGACATAGAGCACGCCGGCCAGACCGCTGCCGATTTGCGTGGCCAGGCGGATGCGCTGCGCCTCGCCGCCGGAGAGGGTTCCGCTTTCACGGTTGAGCGTGAGGTAGCCGAGTCCAACCTGCTCGAGGAAGGCGAGGCGGCGCGCGATCTCGCCGATGACCTCGCCCGCGATGGCTTCGTCATGGCCCTGCAGCCGGAGCTGGCCGAACACTTTCGCTGCGTGGCTGATGGTCAGATCGCAGAGGGCGTGGACGCCGAACTCCCGGCCGCTCTCGGTGGCGAGGGTGACCGCGAGGATTTCGGGTTTCAACCGCCGGCCCTGGCAGCGCGCGCACGGGCGGCGGTTCATCAGGGCTTTCAGCCTCTGCTTGAGCGATTCGCCCTTGGCCCGCGACAGCAAATGCTCGAGCTGCGCGAGCAAACCTTCGAAGGGTTTGCTGATCGCTTGGTTGCTCGCGTTGCCGTAGGGGATGTCCAGCGCGCGATCGCCCGTGCCGTGCAGCAGCAGATCGCGGAAAGAATCGGGCAGCCGGGCGAGGGGAATGTCCGCGCGCACGCCAGCATCCTTGGCCAAGGCCGCCGTGAGCGCGGCGTAGTAGGTCGCCATCTTGGGCGTGCCCTTACGCCACGCCACGATGGCGCCGTCGTCGAGCGATTTGTCCGCGTCGATGATCAGTTCAGGGTCGAAGTATGGCTCGGTGCCCAGCCCGTGGCAGGCGGGACACGCACCGAGGTGGCTGTTGAAGGAAAAATGCTGCGGAGTGAGCCGCGGCATGGTGAACCCGGTGCGCGGATTGCAGAAGGCCGTGGAAAAGGCGTGGTCGGAAAACTTTGTTTCGCCCGTTGCCTGCAGGGAGGCGATCAGCTGACCTTCGCCCCAGCGCAAGGCCGTCTCGGTCGAGTCGGCCAGACGTTGCCCGAGTCCCGGCTTGAGAACGAGACGATCG
>JBAXCT010000041.1:0-11475 GCA_037141375.1 Chthoniobacterales bacterium
ATCCCCGACTATCCCGCAGCCCCGGCCAGCGAGGCGGAGAACGAGAGCAAGGCGCGCTATGACAAGATCAAGGGCAGCGCGGTCAATCCCGTCCTCCGCGAAGGCAACTCCGACCGCCGCGCGCCGAAGGCGGTGAAGGATTATGCGCGCCACCACCCGCACAAGATGGGGGCGTGGTCGGCCGACTCCAAGACTCGCGTGGCCACGATGGGCAGCGGTGACTTTTTCTCGAACGAAAAATCGGTGACCCTACCCGCTGCGACCGAGGCGAAGATCGAATTTCTGCCCGCTGGAGGAGGCGCGCCCGTCGTGCTAAAGTCCGGCCTCGCGCTGCAGGCCGGCGAAATCATCGACGCCACCTTCCTGTCGAAGAAAGCGCTCGTCGCCTTCCTCACCACGCAGATAACTGCCGCGCAGGAACTCGGCGTGCTTTTTTCGCTCCACCTCAAGGCCACCATGATGAAGGTGTCCGATCCGATCCTCTTCGGCCATGCGGTGAAGACATTTCTGGGCGATTTCACCATCAAGCATGCGGAGGCGCTGCAGAAACTCGGCGTCGATTTCAACCACGGCCTCGGCGATCTCGTGGCGAAGATGGAAAAGCTCCCGGCCGAGGATAAAGCCGCCTTGGAAGCCGACCTCCAAGCAACGCTCGCCGCGCGCCCTCCCCTCGCCATGGTCAACTCCGACAAAGGCATCACCAACCTCCATGTGCCGAGCGACGTCATCGTCGATGCCTCGATGCCGGCCATGATCCGCGAGGGTGGCAAGATGTGGGACGCAGACGGACGGGCGCAGGATACGCTTGCGGTGATCCCCGACAGCTCGTATGCGCCGGTGTATCAGGCTGTCATCGATTTCTGCAAAAAACACGGCGCCCTCGATCCTAGGACCATGGGGTCGGTTCCCAATGTCGGACTCATGGCGCAGGCCGCCGAGGAATACGGTTCGCACAACAAGACCTTTGAAATCCCAGCCGACGGCACGGTCCGCGTCACCGATGCCGAAGGGAACATCCTCCTCGAGCACCGCGTTGAGACTGGCGACGTCTGGCGCGCCTGCCAGACAAAGGACGCCGCCATCCGCGACTGGGTGAAGCTCGCGGTCAAGCGCGCGCGCGCCAGCGTGACACCCGCGGTGTTCTGGCTCGATCAAAAGCGCGCCCACGACGCGCAGCTCATCGCCAAGGTCGGCAAGTATCTGGCCGAGGAGGACACCAAGGGCCTCGACATACGCATCCTCACGCCGGCCGAGGCGTGCAAGTTCAGCCTCGAGCGCATCGCCAAGGGCGAGGACACCATTTCTGTCACCGGCAATGTGCTGCGCGATTACGTCACCGACCTCTTCCCTATCCTCGAGGTCGGCACCAGCGCCAAGATGCTCTCCATCGTGCCGCTGATGAATGGCGGCGGACTTTTCGAAACAGGAGCCGGCGGATCTGCGCCGAAGCATGTGCAGCAATTTCTGGTCGAGAATTATCTGCGCTGGGATTCGCTCGGGGAATTTTTTGCGCTGGCCGCATCCTTGGAACATCTCGGTGATACGTTCGGTCACGCCAAAGCGAAGGTGCTGGCCGACACGCTCGATGAGGCCACCGGAAAGTTGCTTGAGAACAACAAAGGACCTTCGCGCGCTGTGGGCGGACTCGACAACCGCGGCAGCCACTTCTATCTCGCGCTCTACTGGGCACAGGCTCTCGCCGCGCAGGACAAGGACGCAGAGCTGAAACGCATTTTCACACCCGTGGCCGCGGAGCTAACCGCCAACGAGGAAAAGATCGTCGGGGAGTTCGCCGCCGTCCAAGGCAAGCCGACCGATGTCGGCGGCTACTACCACCCGGACGACACCAAAGCCTCCGCCGCCCTGCGCCCCAGCACGACGTTCAACGGGATTCTCGCTGCAGTGTAGCGAAAAAGATCCGGTCCGAGCTTATTAAGCTAAAAGCGTAGTTGAAAGTTGAGTGATGAGCGGTGCTGGGCTGCGTATGAGCGAGTTACATCATCGGCTTGCCTCACTTTTAGGGTGAGTATGCTGGGATCGACAAATCGTTGGCATTCAACCTCTCAATTGGTCGCCGCAGCGGACTCCAGCTCTCAACCGTAAACTCTCAACGCCCTTTCTAGGATAAGTTCTCTAGAAACCTCGGCGCCGACATGCGGGATAGACAATCCGGTTGCACCCGCAGCACACCTCCGTCGAATCTTGTCCCAACAAACTACGCCGCCAGTGTAAATTCATTCAGCTGCACTTGCGACTGCAAGTAGCCGATCAGCGCCTCGCGCTCCTGCTGTTCAAGTTGTGACAAGGAGCCGTAGAGATTGGCGTCGCGCGCACGTAGCTCAGCAAACTTTCCCTCCTGCAAGAGGAAACGGCTTCCCTCGTCCAGCAGGAACGCGACGAAAACCACTTTCAGCTCTCGGCTATGCACCGCGTTCGTGGGCTGCGTGGCGACGAATCGTTCAAACGCCTCGTCCGCAAGCTGACTGCGCGTCGGGATCTCGGGAATCAAGCCGAACACACGAGCAAGGATTTCACGCAGACTCGGCAAGCGGTCGGATTTGTAAACCTCCTGGAGTTTTGGAAGATTCCAGAACTCTTGCGGCTTCTCAAATAAAAGCCGACGGACACGCTCTTCGACAGCGGGCCAATCCTCGTCGTCGTATGCTTGGCGAAGCGCGGCGTCACTGGCGACGGCCTCGCTGGCTTGTTGCGCGAAACGCTCTCGATACATCTCGCGGTCAATCCGCATCCCGAAAAGACCGATCTTATCGCGGACGACGCTGGCCATCGGATCAAAGGACGTGTTGGTAAAATCGTCAATACGGATAGGCCCCTCACCACCGCCGCCGCCTTCTTCTGGCGGGCCTTTAGGCAGGCGCAGTTCTTTGTCGTAGTCGAAATCCTCCTCGAAGTATTCACAATTGGCGAAGAAGTCGAAGAGGGCGAAACCGTCTTTCGTGGCTGTGCGCTGGCTTGCGCCATCGCCGTGCTTGAAGGTGAACAACCGCGTGCCACGGCCTTTGATCTGGATGAAATCGGTTGGTGAGAAAATCGGGCGTGTCAGCGCCACGTTCAGCAGGTCTTCGCAATCGTGGCCGGTGGTCATCATGCCGACGGTCACGCAGACGCGCGTCCGGCTGGTGTCGTAATCGCGAAAGCCATCGGCCCGCCACTTGGATTTGCCGTTGAGGTTGTTGTTGGCGAAATCAATCGTCGGCGGGGTGCGGACTGCCAAGTGATGCGCAGTCTCCTGCGCCGGCAATTTGAGCGACATTTTGACAGCATGCCTCCTTGATGCGTTGATGCCTCTATGCGGACCACCGTGACCCTTGATCCCGACGTCGAGCGCTTGTTGCGCGACGAATGCTATCGCACGAAAAGAAGCTTCAAGGAGGCGCTCAACTCGGCGGTTCGCGCGACCCTGCGCCCCGCACCACGCCGCCTGCCAAAACTGCTTCCGCCACGGGCCATGGGGCTGCGCGCAGGCATCGACCCGCGCGATTTGTCCGGCATGGCCGACGAACTCGAAGCTGAGGCCTACCTCGCCACAGCGGCGCGGCGCCGGCGTTGACGCATGATCATCCCCGACGCAAACCTTCTCCTTTGTGCTGCGGACAAGGAGTGTGCCGACCATGCGAAGGCAGCCTCTTGGTGGCGCAAAGCACTGCACGGCAGCGAGGAAATCGGTCTCTGCGCCGTGGTTGCGTTTGGTTTCATCCGACTGGCGACCAACCGCAAGGTTTTCCGGCATCCCCTCACGGTGAAAGACGCGCGCGCCCGCGTCGCGAATTGGCTCGAGTTTCCCAACGTCGTATGGATCGACGCGCAGCGCGAGGATCTGGCCGAGACGGAGCGTTTGTTGCAAGCGGCCGGCAGCGCGGGATCAAATCTTGTGACCGACGCACAGATCGCTGCCATCGCCTCACGCACGGGCGGTTCCGTGTATTCCTGAGACCACGATTTCGGCCGCTTCCCGAGCATCGATTGGACGAATCCGCTCGAATAAAGCGGGCGGTGCTTGGGCCTGTTAGAACGCACTCAGAAGCACGAAAGAAGTCCGTGGCAGGAGGGTGACCGGAAGCAACTCTTCAGCGCGATGCCATGACGAGGGCCAAAGCCGCAAAGGCAAAGGCCAGTCCAATCACGATGTAGAAAAACCATCGCGTGCGTGGAAATGCATCGAAAGTTGAACAGCTGTAAGGGGCGCTCCAAAAGTGCAGCGGGTGCCGGTCCAAAAGTGAGGCACCTGAGGGCAGGGTAGCAGCGGATTGTGGGTGGCTGGTCAAGCTTGGGTGGGGAGCAGGTTTCGCTGCTGTTGGTCTGCCGGAGCGGAGCGGAGGCGGACCAACAGCAGGGAGGGTTGCGCGGCGGTGACGTAAGCCGCGCTGATCTCCAGCACCAGACGTGCGGGCACGTCCCTCTTGTTTTTGACTGCTTGCCTTTGACCGCCCAATCCCAGCGCACCCGCCGCAGGTGGCACTTGGATAAGTCAACCTACCCGCTCAATCCGTCGAAGCGCCCGCCTTCTCTAGTTCTACCAGCATCCGGGTCGATCCTACTCTCGGAAACTTGTCCATAACTCTTTCACAAGAATCCACCAAAGGTTTTAATTGTGGCTTCAAGAGATTCGGACCAGAAAATCCTCCGCTGAGGATATAGTTTATCATGGCAAAACGTTTGACCGTTTTCACTTTAAAACCCTCCAGTATTTCCGGGTACTGACCCGCGCAAAATAGCCGGTGGGCTGTGGACTGCATAGCGTGGTAGTCTTCCGGAGACGGCGGCACTGCTTCGGTGGATATTCCTCGAAGGTAACCCACGGGCTCTTTGTGCATCAGCCCGTAGACCAGCCAGCCAAGAACGCTTATGTCTGGCTCCATAATCACGACAGTCCCCTTCGGAACCAAAGCTCGATGAAACTCCTTCAGAGCAGCCTTGGGGCGTTCCAGATGATGAAAGACATCCAGAACCACAATGTGATCCCATGACTGATCGGGGCTGCTTATCCTGTAAGCAGAGTTTATCTGATCCACCCATGGATTCTCGGCGCGTTCGCTTGTCGTAATGTTCGGTATGAAGATTTTGCTTTTGCAAAGGCCACTTCCTATCTCCAAGACTTTTTCTCCGCTCAGCAACTTGGCAATCTCCTCATATATTTTCCTGTAGGCCTCACGCAGTTCCTTTTTGCTATCCCACGCCTCACTGTTGATTTCCCATTCCTTGCGGTGGCGTTCAATAGATTCTTTCATGGGTTCGTCGGTTTCTAGGGTTGGGGTGTTCCCCCGTCTTTTCTAATTACGGATTCCGCGGGGACCGTCAAAGCCCACCGGTGCTGATGAGTTTCTTTTCCTGATACTCGGCCAGGCCTTCGCGGCCGCACTCGTAGCCGAGTCCGCTCTGCTTCCATCCACCGAATGGGGCTTCCAACGCCCAAGGATACCACTCATTGATTCCGACGATTCCGAATTCCATTTGCTCGGAGACATGGATGGACGTGTTGAGGTCGTTGGTCCAGATGTAGGAGGCAAGTCCGTATTCGGTGTCGTTGGCCAAGCGGATCGCCTCTTCCGTGGTGCGGAACGTGGTGACCGGCATGACCGGGCCGAAGATCTCGCGGCGAAACAGCGGGTTGCTCGCCGTGGCGTTCCGGACCAGCGTCGGTTCGAAGAAATATCCTGCGCGAAAATTTCCCCTGCCCCCGCCGGTGACCACTTCGCCACCGTGCGCGACGGATTCCTTGACCAGCGCTTCGAGGTTGTCGCGCTGGGAGTGGTTGATCATCGGTCCCATCTCGGTCGTCGCCTCCAAGCCATTACCCAACTTGATCGATCGCATTTTAGCTTCCGCCACCTCAATGAACCGCCCGGCGATGGATTCATGCACCAGGTAGCGCTGCGGGGCAACGCAGGTCTGACCGGCGTTGCGCAGCTTGGCGATGACCGATTCGGCGGCCACCTTCTCGACATCCACATCAGGAAAGACGAGGACCGGTGCGTTGCCTCCGAGCTCAAGGGAAAGACGTGTGTGCGTCCTCGAGGCACCATCCATCAAGATCCTGCCGACGCGTGTGCTGCCCGTGAAACTGATCTTGCGAACCGCGGGATGATCCAACATCGCCTGTCCGATCGACGCCGCATCACCGTTCACGAGGTTCAGCGCGCCGGCAGGAAGCCCGGCATCGTGGAGGCACTGCGCGAGCAGCATCGCGGTGAGCGGGGTGTATTCGCTGGCCTTGGCCACCACGGTGCAGCCAGCTCCGAGCGCCGCCGACCAGCATCGGGCCGGATTGTAGGCGGGGAAATTCCAGGCCGTGATCGCGCCCACCACACCCATGGGCTGATGGATCACGGACATGCGCTTGTTGTTGCGCGCCGCCTGCAGCACAGTGCCGGCGTTGCGTTTGCCTTCCTCCGCATACCACTCGAAAAAATTCGCGGCTACGCGCCACTCGACGATGGCTTCGGCCAACGGCTTGCCGCTTTCCATCACGGTGATCCGGGCATAGCGCTCCAGCCGTTCGTGCATCAGGGCACCAGCTTTTTTCAGGATCACCGCGCGGTCGAAGGGGTTCGTCGTGCACCAGACCTCGAATGCCGCACTGGCTGCCTCGATCGCCCGGATCGCATCCGAACCGTCACCGAAGGGAACGGTGGCCACCGTTGTTTCATCGGCAGGATTCTTCACCTCCCAATTTCCGCCGCCCAAGGCGGGTGTCCATGTTCCGTTGATGTACTGGCTATAGTTTGTTTCCATGATTTTTCAGTTCTAGGATTGTACCTGTTGGCCGTTGACGAACACCGATTCGGTGATGATGGAGGTCAATTCCTCCACAGGTGTTTCCAGGGGATTCCGGTCAAGGACGATGAAGTCGGCGTATTTTCCAGGTTCAATGGATCCCTTGATCGCTTCGGTTCCCTCCGCCCATGCGCCTCCCATCGTGTAGGACTCGAGTGCCTCCGCCACGGTAATCGCCTCTTCGGGTGAAATCACTTTTCCGGAGCTGGTCCTTCTCGTCACGGCCGCACGGATATTGTTCCAAGGATCAAAATTCTTCACCACCGGCGCGTCGGTGGATAAAGCATAGCGTATGCCGTATCGGGCCAGGGTTTTGATGGGATAGCAACGCTTCAGGAAATCATCATCGAGGGAAGCGAGGAAATTTTCACCCAACTCGTCGAGGAAAACGGGTTGCGGCACCGCGATGATCCCTTGTCTCGCAGCCTCTTCGAGCGCGGCGTCCGTCGGCAATCCGAAATGCTCGATGCGGTTCCTGACCCGACCGAATTCCTGTTCGAGCGTTTTATAAGATCCTAGCACCTGCCCGATGGTACGGTCGCCGATCGCGTGCGTTCCGATGGCAAATCCACGGCGTCGAATTTCGCGTCCGAGCGACAGGAACCGCTCGGCAGCGATCCTCAGGATGCCTCTATCGTCGCGATTGCGGTAGTTCCGTGAGAGGGCCGCGGTGCCTCCGCTCAGTCCACCGTCGGCGAATAATTTGACTGTCGTCTGCCGACGCCAAGGATCAGCATGGACCTCGGGCAACGGATAAGTGATATCTCCACCGTCGGGAAGCAGCATGGGCATCAGATTGACGCGTAGCCCCAATGTTTCGCCGGAGGCCAGCTCATACGCGCCGCCGAGTTCGGGATGCACCGCAGGATCCGTGATGCTGGTGATGCCATGTGCCAGCATCTGCCGGGCGGCGATACGGATCATTCCACCGAGGTCTTCGACCGAAGCGGGAGGAATGTGAGTGGTGATCAGCCCCAGCGCGGTCTCGTAGAATTGTCCGTTGGGTGCGCCATCCGTCATGCCCACGGATCCGCCTTCCGGCGAGATAGTTCCGGGCGTGATCCCGCACAAGTTCAGGGACGCGGTGTTCACGCAGGCGATGTGGGCGCAGGTGCGGAGAAGATAAACCGGATGCCGTGTTGTTGCCCGGTCAAGATCGGCGGCCACCGGCAAACGCTTGTCCGAGAGGACCGCCTCGTTGAATCCCCTACCGATGATCCATCGGCCCGGTTCGACGGTGCGCGATGCTTCCTTCACCCGCTCGATGATCGCGGCGATGGAACCGATGCCGCGCAAATCCAGGATGTAGGCGGCGAGTTGCCCGACCTTCCAAAGATGGATGTGCGCATCGTTGAATCCGGGCAGCACGGTCTTGCCATGCAGGTCGATGCGCGTCGCGCCGCCGAGGTTGAAATCGCTGTCCTTTCCGGTTGCCGTGATCAGCCCGTCCTCAACGGAGAACGCCGAGACCACCGGTTTGCGCCGATCCTGGGTGAGCACGGTTCCGTTGAAAAAAACCGTCGCCATGCTCAACTGTTTTGCGCGCGGGCGATCGCTCCTTCGAGGACATCGAGTCCTTCGTGCAATTGTTCCTCCGTGATGACCAGCGGCGGCAGCAGCCTGATGCAGTTGCTGTATAATCCTGCCCTGATGAGGATGATTCCATTCGATACGGCATCGCGGAGGATCTTCAGCGTGGTGTCGGGATCTGGTGTGCGTTCGTTCCGGTCCTTCACGAATTCCACCAAGCGCATCGGTCCGAGCCCGCGGACATCGCCGATCAGGCTGTATTTCTTTTTCCAATCGGCGAGGCGCTGTTCTACGACCTCCCCCACCTTGTTGGCGTGGGCGGCGAAGGCCGGAGTGGTCATCTCCCGGATCACCTCCAGCGCCGCTACGCAGGTGACCGGGGATCCGCCGTACGTGCCGCCGACCCCGCCGAGATGGACGGTGTCCATGATCTCCGCGCGGCCGGTGGTGGCCGAAATGGGCAATCCGGCACCGAGGGACTTGGCTATCGTGATCATGTCCGGCACGATGCCGTAATGCTCGCAGGCGAAGAGCTTGCCGGTGCGGAAACATCCGCTTTGAATCTCGTCGCAGATCATCACCGCGCCGGCTTCGGTGCAGATGTTGCGTATCTCCTGCAGGAAGGCGGCGGGCATCGGGATGAAGCCGGCTTCACCCTGCACGGGTTCGATGAGGATGCAGGCCAGATCCGAGGGGTCCACCTGGCTGATGAGCGCATTGCGCAAGGCACGGATGCTGTGGTCGACGTATTCCTGCTCACTCATCTGCGGTGGCTTGCGGTACAAATTCGGAGCGGGGATCCGGTAGATGTCCCCGCCGAACGGGCCGAATCCTTTTTTGAACAATCCGTGTTTGGAGGTGAGGCTGAGGGTGAGCAGCGTGCGGCCGTGGTATCCGCCTTCGAAGCAGATCACCCCGCTGCGACGGGTGTAGTAGCGGGAGATATTCACCGCATTCTCCACCGCCTCACTTCCGGAATTGGCCAGCAGGGTTTTTTTTGCGTGGTCGCCGGGCGTCACACGGTTGAGAGTTTCGCAGAGTTCCACCATCGGCTCGAAGGTGGTGACCAGCGCGCAGGTGTGGATGTATTTCTCGGCCTGGGCCTTGATCGCCTCCACCACTTTGGGCGGGCAATGACCGATATTCATCACGCCGATGGCGCCCGCGAAATCGAGCAAGGTGTTTCCATCGACATCCGTGACCACAGCGCCCTTGGCATCCGCCACCACCACTTCGGTGGATTTGGCCAGACCTGCAGGTATGGCGGCGGCGCGGCGCTGAAGGATGGCCTGACTGGCAGGTCCGGGAATGGGGGTTTTGAGTTGGATGGTCATGGGATTGAAGTCAGTGCGCAGGTTTGAAGTTCGGATTTTTCCTGACCAGCAGAACGGTGTAGTTGTCGCAGACCGGATCTTCGAGATAACCGGGCACAAGCCTGACAGCTTCGAATCCGTTGGCTATCTGGCGGGAGACAGTGGGATCCCTTCGTTTTCCGGCGATCAGCTCGGCGTAATAGTCCTCGGCCCGCATCGTCCCTTTGAGCGCACCATACCCGCTGAGCATGCCGTAGGTATACTGTCCCCTGAGGTTGAGCCGCTCGACGGTTTGTTGGCGCGCATCATAAAGATGGCGCGCGATGCCGCGGCCGCGCCATTGCGGGTGGACGCCGACATCAAGTCCGTAAAGCCATTCCCCTTCGGGCTCGTGGGTGTTGAGGAATCCGCCATCGATCACCTCGGCGAAGGTAGACGGATTTTTCTCATCGAGGTGATAGCGGATGGTGCTGGTCATACCCACGACCTTGTCGCCGTCCGTGACCACGAACTGGCCCTCCGGAAAAATGCGTATGTGGTTGAGGTAATGCGGTGCCCGGAAAAGGGAATTTTTTACGAGGGTCGGGAACACCGTTTCCTGCAACGCCTCCAGCTGGGCGGCATGCTCGGCTTGGGTGGTCTGCACGACCAGTCCATCTGCCGTTTGTTTCAGGTAGGGAAAACCGTCTTTCATTGGGTAAGTGCGCGTTTTTTTCCGGCAAGCGGACACATCAATTCTTTCGTTTACTCTCGGAAAACGGCAAGTCCCTTCACTGGCACGGCTGCGGCCCTGATCGCCGGAGTAGGAATGGCATGATCGTTGCTTGCCGTCACAATGTTAATAGACAGGCCGTGATGCGCGGCGGCAAGGGCGATCTGGATCTGCCTTCAGTTCCCGGGACCGTTGGTTGCCTCTTCCTCGTCCCAATCCGCGCGCTTTTTCGCATGGACACTGATCACGCGGCGGCCGTTGGCCTGCTGAACGGTGAAATCATAGCCGTCGAACGCGGTACTCTCCCCCTGCTTGGGCAGGTGTCCAAGCCGATGCGTGACATAGCCGCCGATCGTGCTGACCTCGGGGCTGACCAGCCTGATGTCGAGGAGGTCGTTGAGCTCGTGCAGGGCGAGGCTGCCGTCGAGCAGGTATTCACCGTCGGCGACCTTGCGGTATTCGTTCTCGACCGTGTCGAACTCGTCCTGGATGTCGCCGACCAGTTCGGCCAGCACATTGTCAAGCGTGACCACGCCGACCGCGCCGCCATACTCGTCGACCACCACGGCGAGGTGTGCGCCCTTGCCGAGGAAAAGTTTCAGCAACCGCTCGAGCGGCATCATCTCGGGCACGTGGACAAGCTCGCGCTTGATTGAGGCCAGATCGCTCTTATCGTCCTGCACCAGCGCGAGTAGGTCCTTAATGTGGACCAACCCCACTGTGTCGTCAAGGTGCCCACGGCAGAGGGGAAAACGCGTGTGCTTGGACTGCCGGGCGCAGCGCACGTTGGCCTCGAAGCTGTCGTCCAGATCGAGGAACACGACATCGCCCCGCGGCGTCATGATGTCGCGCACCACGCGCTGGCGCATGTCGAGGGCATTGATGAGTATCTCGCGTCCGAGCGCGCTGACCGGCGCCCCGTCGCCGCCGGAGCTGGTCTCGAGCATGGAGCGCAACTCGTCCGCCGTGTGGGCCGACTCGTGGCCCGGTTGCACACGGAGGCGGAAAACATGATGCAGCAACCAGCCCGAGCAGACATTGATGAAGCGGATGAAAGGCTTGAAGACGATGTAGAAAATCCGCATCGGCCAGGCGCAGAAAAGCAGGATCTGCCGCGCGCGGCGG
>JBAXCT010000042.1:0-11402 GCA_037141375.1 Chthoniobacterales bacterium
GGGCTTTCCCACCTGCTCGAGCACATGATTTTCAAGGGCACGGAAAAACGCGGCCCCAACGAGATCGCCCGCTCCGTGCAGGAGGCAGGCGGATACGTCAACGCCTACACATCCTTCGACCGCACAGTCTACTGGATCGATGTGCCGGCCGACGGAACCGCCACGGCGATCGAACTGCTCGCCGATGCCACGCTGAACTCCACGCTGCCTGCGGAGGAATTCAACAAGGAGCAGGAGGTGATCCGGCGCGAGTTCGCCATGGGCTTCGACGATCCTAACCGCATGAGCACCGAGTTGATGCTCTCCACGGCTTTCAGTCACAGCCCCTACCGCCATCCGGTCATCGGACACCTGGAGGTTTTCAACCTCCTCACGCGCGTCGATCTCGAAGCGTATTACCGGAGCAGCTACCAGCCGGACAACATGTTCCTTGTTGTGGTCGGGGATGTGCGGGTGGATGACATTTTCGCCCTGGCCGAGAAATGGTTCGGTCCGGCCGGGCGACGCGCGCGCGAGCCTCTCTACATTCCGCGCGAACCGGCGCAGATCGGGCGGCGCGACGCGCACGAGGAATTCGACACGGAACTGTCCCGCTGCTCGCTCGTCTGGCACATCCCGCCGCTCACCCACCCGGATACCGCCGCGCTGGATGTGCTGGCCACGGCCCTGGGTGGCGGGCGCAGCACGCCTTTGCATCTCGAACTGCGCGAGCGGCGCAACCTCGTCCATCATATCTCGGCCTATTCCTACATGGCCGGCGAGATGGGCTTGTTCGGCATCGATTTTCTCTGCGATCCGGAAAAGCGGGAAGAGGCCGAGCAGGCCGCGCTGGAAATCATAGCCCGCTACCGCGACGAGGCACCTCCGGAGGTCGAGGTGACGAAGGCGCGCAAGAGCATCCTCGCCGATCAGCTCGGCAATCTCGCCACCGCGCGCGGCCGCGCCGCAGACATCGGCGGTAGCTGGTTGCTGGCGCGCAATCCCGACCTCGGCTCGGAATACCTCGGCCAAATCGCGACAGTGCAGGCGGGCGACCTGCGGCGAGTCGCGGCGAAATACCTCGGATTGCCTGGGCTCACAGTCACCTCGCTCAACCCCAAAGGATCGCTGGCCGCCAAAAGCCGGACCGCCGCCGAGCCCGGTGCGCGCATCATCGAAAAATTCACCCTTCCCAACGGCCTGCGCGTGCTGCTCTGCCCGGACCACAAGTTGCCGCTAGTTGACGCGGTCGCCGTTTTCCGCGGCGGCCTGTTGGCCGAGACGCTGGAGACCAATGGCGTGACCGCCTTGGCCGCGCGCACCTTCACCAAGGGAACATCGGGCCGCACCGCGGAGCAGCTCAACGAGGAAATCGAGGCGGTGGGCGGACAGATCCGCGCCGATTCCGGCAACAACAGCTTCAGCGTTTCGGTCGAGGTGATGAAAGCCGACCTGCGGCTCGGTCTCGATCTTTTGGCCGATGTCCTGTTGCGCGCACAGTTTCCCGCTGAGGCAATCGAGCGCGAGAAAGAAGATCAGCTCGCCGCACTCAAGTCGGAAGACGAGCAGATCACCACCGTGGCCCGACACGCCATGCGCCGCGCGGTTTTTGGAACCCATCCCTACGGCCTGCGCTCCAACGGCACGGAGGAATCGGTCGCCGCACTGACGCGCGAGCAACTCCTGTCTTTCCGCGACGAATGTGTCACGGCCAAGAATGGCGTGATCGCCATCTTCGGCGACGTCCAGCCGGCCGAAGTTCGCGCGCTGGCCGAGGAACTCTTCGGCCCGATGCCCCCGGGTCGATTGCTCATGGAGAATCCTCCTTCGCCGCCCGCGCTGGGCGCTCCGGCGGAGATCGTGAAAAACGAACCAAAGCAGCAGGCCGTACTCATGGCAGGATTCCTCGGCACAGATGCCCTCAGTCCCGACCGCGTGGCGCTAGAACTCATCGACACGGCCAGCAGTGACATGGCGTCGCGATTCTTCCACCGCATTCGGGAGGAGCTGGGGCTGGCCTATTTTGTCGGCGCTTCGCAGATGATGGGCTTCGCCCCCGGCATCTTCACATTTTACCTAGGCACCGACCCGGCCAAGGTCGACCTCGTGCGCAAGAATTTCGACGAGGAGATCGCCTCGCTGGCGTCCGGAGGCCTGACCGTCGAGGAGTTGGCGCGGGCCAAGAAAAAACTTCTCGGCACGGAAGCGATCCGCAACCAGTCGCTGGAAACCTTCGCGCACGTGGTCGCTGTCGATGAACTTTATGGGCTGGGCTTCGACCACCACAGCCGGCGGGCCTGCGAGATCGCTGCGGTCACGCTTGAAGAAGTGCGCCGCATCGCGCAAAAGTATTTCCAACACCCGCACCGCGCCACCGTCCTAGTGACGCCCGGGAAAAACACACAACACAATGGCTGAATTCCAACAATCCACGCAGTCCGGCGAAATGACCCGTCGGTTCATCGAGTTCGTACTGATGCAGGCGCAGCAGATCGCGCTCATGATCGGGCAGATCCCCGGGCCCGACGGCAAAACCATGGAACCGAACCTCCCGGTCGCCCGCATCTTCATCGACCAGCTCGAAATGATCCGGGAAAAAACCCGCGGCAACCTGAGTAAGGAAGAGTCCGATGTTCTGGGCAAAGTCTTGGCCGAGTTGCAGTTGGCCTTTGTCGAGGCGGGTCAGGCTGCGCCCGTCACCCCGCCGGACCAGGCCGCCGTCCCCGCCCCCGACGCAAGCTCACCGGCCGCCGATGATGAAGAGGGCAAAAAGAAGTTTACCAAAAGCTACGGTTGATCCGCGGCGCCCGTCCACGCAGAATCAAGGCCAATGGAAATATCCGAATCCACAGTCAATGGGATCCGCGTGCTCGCCCTCTCCGGCCGTCTCGACGGTGTGGCGGCGCCCGCGGTGGAGCAGAAAATTTTCTCGACCCTCACCAGCGGGCCCGACCGTCTGGTCTTCGATTGCGCCGGCGTCGAATACGCCAGCAGTGCGGGACTGAGGGTTTTTCTCGCCACGGCCAAGCGGCTAAAAACATCGGGCGGTCGCTGTGTTTTCGCGGCCCTCACCCCGGGATTGCGCGAAATTTTCAATATCTCCGGATTTTTGGATGTGCTCGAGGTGCATAATACGGTGGAAGAAGCCACCGCCTGAATCCATGGCCCACCTCACGTTCACCGAAGAGATCGTCTTGCTTGCGCTGGATGACAAGACCGGTGCAGTGCTCCCCCTCCCTGCGACCGCGTTGGGCTACGGATTGGCGGGGGCCGTGCTGGCCGATCTTGCGATGGCCGGAAAAATCGACACGGATGCCAAGAAGTTGATCGTGCTTGATCCGACACCGACCGGCGACCCTCTCTTTGATCCATGGCTGGCCATGATCGTGGCAGAGAAGACAATTCACCCCGTCGGCCACTGGCTGGCCGTGCTTTCCGATCGCCAGAACGAGATCGAGCAACCGGCGCTCGACCGCTTGATCCAGCGGGGCATCTTGAAGAGGCAGGACAAAAAAATCCTCTGGGTGATCGGGCTGCGCCGCTACCCCACAGTCGACGGCCACGAGCGCACCGAAGTGCGCACACGCCTCGGACAACTCATCCTCGGCGACGATCTCCCCGACCCGCGCGACGCCACCCTCCTCAGCCTACTCAGCGGTTGCTGCCTCACCGGGAATATTTTCGACGGACCAGAATTCGCCGCGCGCGACCACCGCTTGGCCACGCTGGCCAAGATGGATCTGGTCGGACGCGAGGTTGCTGCGGCCACCTCTGAGGCCATCGACGCGCTGGCCAGCGCGATGAACGCCTCCGTGCCGCACATGTGACGGCCGGAGCTGCGCTACGCGCGGCTCCGCAAATCACGGCACGCTGACTTCCACCCGATAGAAGCGTGCACCGGCCTCTCCTGCTTTGGAATCTGTCACCGACTTGGTTGTTCCTGTTTCACCGGTGACCGGATTCGTTTCGCCTTGGGCTAGATTGGCTGCCGGCACAGCAGCCCATGCTCCTGACGAGAGACTCTCGCGCGAGAGAACTCGGTAAGTACAACCCGTCACCGTCGGGAAAGTCAGCTTGAAGCCATTGGCGGTCGGGCTCGCCATGGGACGGGCAGCGCTGGTGGCATCGTTGGGAATCGAACCGAAGGCATATTCCTGCAAATTGCCAAGGCCGTCCTTGTCGGCATCATTGGCTGCGACCCAGTCTGCCGCATCGGGGAAATACTGGCTCCACCAACTGTTGGGTATGCCTCCGGTGGTCGGTGAGGTGAGGTCGGTGCCCTGGTCGAATCCGAGGGTGAGCGTGGTATTACCCGTGATACGCACCTCGATCTGGTGCGTCTGTGCTTGGTTTCGTCGCAGGACGGTGGTGAAGCCGGTGGCAGCTACGTCGGTCGCGGAGGAATTGATCGAGCTATTGGCCGAAGTCTGCACGAAAGCACGCACCATTCCGTCGGACGGCGAAGTATTGACCAGATTGACCCTCGAGCCAGCAACCTGCTCGGCCGCGAGATTGGACTGACCATTTTTCAAGAGATCGAGCAGATTGGGCGCGAGACCGAAACGCACGTACACATCCGTCGGTCCGCTCAGCGTGTAAGCCGCGGTGAAGCTTCCGCTCCATGCATTAGGTAGCGTGATCGTCTTGCTGATCCCGCCCTGTGAGAAAGTCCATCCCACGCCGCCTGCGGCAGGGGTCGCCGTGTAAGTCGCGTTGACATCGGTGTTGCCGCCGATTCCCCCGGATATTTTCCACCAGTCCTTGAAGCAGCTAGTGCGGTAGGCATTGAGCGCGGTGGTGCTGCCAACGAAATTGCTCGCACCCTCATCCTCCGTTTCGGTGTTGGCGTAAGAAAGAAAATTTCCCGCCACCTGCACGACTATGCTGTTGGAGGGATCGCGCAGCCATGCTGCAACAAGACGTCCGCCTTTCTTCTCCATGAGGGCGAAGACGCGGCTGTTGAAGAGTATGTATTCGGTGCTCCCGTCCAGATCCACATCGGCTTCCTCTTTGCCGAGGAGTGAGGCATTCGCCGCGGCCGCAGTGTTCCACTGTCTTACCCGATCATAGACATTGGCGAAACGCGCCTGAGACTGGGTATTTCGAGCGAAGTCGGCCAGCGCTTGTCCGCTGCCGGTGTCTGGGTTGATGTAATCACCGGTGCTGAACTTCGAAAGATCATTGTTCGAGGTGGTGTGGAACGCGGTCTGGAACATCGAGGCCTGCAGCACCGCTTGGGCCATGGTGCGGAGTTTGGATGCGGGCAGGGAGTTGGCTGCCACCCATGCAAGATGACTATTGCCGTTCACACCAACCTGTCCGAAAATATTCGTGGTCCCGAAGGTCTGGTTCTTCAAGCCGGCCTCGTTGGCGGAGCCATTGTACCAGTTGTCATAATTCTCCTGCGTGGCATGGTCGACCCAGTCCTTGGCGGTCTGCACCAAAGCCTGACTCGTGCCACGGTCGACCATCCCCCAGTTTGTGTAGGTATTGCCGTTGGTTCCCTTGTAGCTGACCTGGCCGCCGGCAATCTGTTCGGCCGTCACCACCTTCACCCACGGACGACTGGCCAGCCAGCGCACATTGGCATCGTAGCTTGCCGCCTTGGCGTCGGTGGAAAAATCCCCCAGATCGCGCAGCAGACTGACCACCTGATCCTGCACGTCGCTGCGCGCGCGGCGAGAGAGCAGTTGGCGCACAGCCACCGCAGAGCCTTCATCATAGGCTTGCTCAAGGTAGGCGCTCGTCGTGTCATGGATGGGGAAGATTTTGATCCCGTTGACCTGGTTGATGCGATAACCGCTCTCGCCCAAGGCGGACGAGCGACCGAACCACTTGAAGAGGTGACGCATCTGGTCGGCAAAGGTGTAGCTGTAGCCCATGTTGGCGATGGTCTGCAACGTGGTGGTGTCGAGGATACGCTCGGTCGGCCAAAACACTCTTCGGGAAGCGGCACCAGTGCCGTAGATGGTGTCGAGAAATTCCTCCGAGAGGACCTTGCCCTGATTGTTGAAGTCCTGCAGGAAATATTTCGGCACGTGGTCGGCGAAAGCGGAACCGATGAGCGAGACTTTGCCGCTCGCAACGAGGCCACGCAGGCGCGTATTGAAAGTCGGACCATCGTTGTTCGGCCAAGCCCCGGCGTTCGGATTCACCGCCCACTGCAGCGCGGAGGCCAGTGTCGGTGTGACGTGCAGGGTAAGAGGCGCGTTGTAGGCCTCGTGGGTCTGAAGCAGACGGGAATAGCCGGCGGCCGGGGTGCCGCTGCGCACGAGATTCTGGACGACGCTACCCGGTTGGATGGCTTGGTTGCCGTGAGCGACCAGCATCACTTTGGCAGATTTGCCGCGATCGTTCCAATCGTTGCGACCAAAGTAGCCAGTCAGTTTTGCGTTGAGTGAGATTTCCGAGCTGTCCTTCCAGTAATCCGAGGTGATCCAGTCATCACCGATCGTGTCGCGCAGATCATTCCGTCCCGAGAGATCACCCGCACCGGCGACCACCGTGCCGGAGGCATTACCCGTTCCATCCTTGGTCGTGTAGGCCTGGAAGTGCAGCGTGTTCGGGTCACCGCTCCAGCCCAAGGCCTTCAAGGTGTCGCGGTTGATGGAAAATTCACAGGCGTCCAAGGCGCTGCTCCATTGGGCCGCCACCAAGCCGTTCGCACCGACCCCGCGGCTGACCACGCCGAATCCCGCGGCGCTCGGATCCTGATACACGTTGTCCGTGTTGTTGGTCGGATTCGTGTCGACATAAACCGTACCGCTATTTTGTCCGTAGACCGCTGCAACCGCCTGCCAACCCATGGTGGTGACCAGGTCCACTTGGTCTGGAAGCGCTTTTTCCCCCGTGCCAACATTGCCGACATTGATGGCCAGGTAACAGTCTACGTAGCCCTGCCACGCATTGGCTTGGAGTTCGAGGAAGTCGGCCCGGAAGTAGAGTTTGCCATCACCACCGGCTACCGTGTCGCCGCCGTCGCGGAAAGAGATGCCAACCAGATCCCGCGACGAATCGTAGCCGTCGGAGGAGCGGTAGATATCGCTGACGTTTCCACCCTCGTCGTATTCGTCGAGGATAAGCAGATCATCGGATAGCCAATCCGCGAAAGTTCCGATGCGGATGGTACCACCACCGACAACCGGTGGAATGCTGTCATCTTTCTGTGGATCGGTGCCCGCCAGAAATTCCTGGAGGTTGGTCTTGCCGTCGCTATCAGCATCACCGCTCGCACCTTGGGATGTGCTCCCATCGTTCGCAGTCGCCGTGCGATAGCTGTCGGTCCCGTTGTCGAGAGGATCAAGATTGTTGGTTGCCTCCCACCCATCAGGCAATCCGTCACCGTCGGTATCAAGCTTGAGCGGGTTGGTTTCGGTCC
This sequence comes from Chthoniobacterales bacterium, assembly GCA_037141375.1. Taxonomy (GTDB): domain Bacteria; phylum Verrucomicrobiota; class Verrucomicrobiia; order Chthoniobacterales; family JACTMZ01; genus JACTMZ01. The sequence goes on from JBAXCT010000042.1 coordinate 7,358, forward strand.
ACGCTTCCCCGGCGTCATAGGTCCGGTTCTTATTGCTGTCCCCGTCGATGAAACCATTGCCGTTTTTGTCTTCGCCGTAGCCGTCCTTCAGACCGTCCTCATCAGAATCAGCGCTGGTCGGGCTGGTTTCCGTCCAAGTCTCAAAAGAGTCGATCTTGTTGTTGGGCCAATCGCCGGCATTGGGACGGGCTGCCGTGTATTGGGCGATCGTCGCGGTAAGCGGAAGAGACTTGCCGTCGCCGTCGGTCCATCCATTGCGATTGGCATCTTCCGCACCGTCGAGAATGCCATCGCCGTCGGTATCCGGATTGGCAGAATCGGTCACCGAGCCGGCAGCCTGTCGCGAGCGGTCATCGCCAAGACTGAGGGATCCGACTCCGGGTACGGTGCCGGAATTCTCCACCACGGCATAAAGAGGAGGATCCATATCACCGATAAAATTTTTAAATCCATCGCCGTTCACATCGGCTGTGGCATCCGTGGGCGGATTGGCCGCGGTCCGCCAGCCGACTTCCAAGCCATCCGGCAACCCGTCGCCGTCGGAGTCTGGACAGGTGGAGAGGGATTTTCCGTAGGCGTAATGCACATGGACGTCGCCGTTGCTCCAGCCATCCGAGGTCGAGGTCGGCAGTTCCTTGGCGGTGATCTCATCCACATCGCCTAGGCCGTCATCATCGCTGTCCGCATCAGTGCTGCCCGAGGGTTCGCGCAGGAGAACCCGCGCGGTGCGGGTGGTGGATGAAGAACTACTTCCGTTCGAGGCGGTGGCCGTGAGCTGGTAGTTTCCCGGCGCGGTGATCATCCAGGGAATGCTCCAGATTTTGGACGTGGCATTGACCGTGGTGGTGATCCCGTCCCAAGTTTTGTTCCCATTGCTATCGACCAGCGAAGGTTGCTCGTTGGCGTCCCACAGGCCATTGCCGTTCAAGTCGGTGAAAACTTCATCCGCATCGTGCTGCCCGTTGTTATTCGTATCCGTGTAGGGCTCCTGTCCATCGAATTGGCCGTTGCTATTGGCATCGACGTAAGTTTCGTTGATCACCGTGATGGCTGGGGCGCCGGACAGTGCCACGCTAGTGGCTGACAAACTGGTTTGGACCTGAACAGTGAAGCGCAGGCTGTCGGGCCCGGGACCATCGGACAGAGTGATCTCGTAATTCTTCCCGTCGGAATCCCGCTCGGGAGGATTGGTGATCGTGATGAACGGTTTGGCGTTGGGATAGGCTTTGACGAAACGGATCTCCTCCAGCACGACCCCAGTGACCGGATCGTTGTAGGTGATCCTCAATCGATGCAGGAAATCGGGTTGGTCGTTGTAGAGATTGGGCAGCTTGATCGCGAGTTCACGGAAGGCGCCATTGGCCCCGTAGCTACCCCAGCTCATCGCGGCATTCTCGGAGGTCAGACGCTGGGTGACCGCGCCGCGATCGGTGCCAGATTCCGTGCTGGCGATGCTGAAATCAATCCGGCTGAGGATCTGCTCGAGGGTGAGTCCGTCGGCAATCGGGCCGGAGAGGTAGACTTTCATCAAGTAGTTCTCCCCCACGGTGTCCCCATCGCGCTGCGGCCACGCGATGTTCATGCGCATGAGGGGACCTGCCGTGTTCACGGTGCGGACAATCTCGGTCAGGTGGACGGCGGCAGGAGTGAGCGAGAAATCATGCGAAGAGGAGGCCTCGAGAAAGCGGAGTTTGAGGCCAGCGGTGCCCGAGGAGGGGATGTTTTTGTAGCGGAAGCGGAACTCCCGTGTGAGGGAGTTCTGCACCGCCGGATTCTGGGTGACTTCGCCGACCTGCACCCAAGCTCCGACCGACGAAACCGCCGTGTAGATCCCATCGCCATTGAGATCGGTGAATGTTTCTCCGGCGTCATACTGTCCGTTGCCATTGGCATCCACATAAGGATCGCCGCCCGCGCCATTGCCGTTCGGCGACTTGGTGGTGGCGTCGTCGTTGCTGGTGTCACTATCGTCGATGTGGGCCCAGACCTCGGTGACGGTGACATCGGTGCGGATGACCACCTCGTAGCTCGATCCGCCCACGGTGTCTCCGTTGGTGGCGGGATAGACGATCGCCGCTTCGGGCGTCTGCGCATCGTAGTAGAAAGTCTGGTTGAATGTCTGATAAAGCGGCGCCTGACCATCGCGCTTGAGGAAGGCGCGAGCACGCAGCATATGGAAACCTTCCTTCAACCCGCTGGTGAGCGACTTGTAGTCGTTGTGGAGATGGAACTGGACGGTGCCAGGATCGAAATTGGTGATGCTGAAGGTGGTCAGCATCATCTTTTTGTAGGTCACGGAGGTCAGATCGTTGGGAAACCACGAGGGCGCTCCCGTTTGATAAGTTCCGATCTTGTAGCGGAACTGGGTGCCGGCCGAGGGCTTGGGGACATTGGTGACACTCCACCAACTGCCGGCATCCGCGCCGGTTTGATCGTGCCTCCAATTCATTTCGGCCACCTTAGTCTCGCCTCGGCCAATGCCGCCGGCTCCGTCCGGCCAAGAGGTTCCGTTGGTCGTGTAATAGAGGAACATTTTGTAGCCACCGAGACCCGACGGGGTTTTGGACCAGATCACGAGATTGGTGGCATTTTCAACCAACTGGAGGGAGGTCGTGTTAGTCAGCCCACCGACGGATCCGTTGGGCTCATGGTAATGCCAAGAGACCACAGACCCACCATAGTTCGACCAGTTATTGGCGTTGGTGGGGCCCCATATGTTGGTTGCTGAGCCACCAATGGTTTTGACGTAGGTCTCCGCACCCGGGGACCCTGAGGAACCCTGGGATCCAATCTTGGAGCGTGCGGAATCCACAGCCGCGAATTTTTCGGGATGCTGGCGGTCGCGGTAGATCGGCTGTTCGTAGCCGAGGAAGGTGTCGGTGCGCAGTCCGGGCGGATTGTCACGCTTCGCTGTATCCGTGATTCCCGTCGGCACCGTCCCATTGAGATCCACACCACCGTCGAGCTTGAGCAGGATATTTTCCGCCGAACCATCCGCGCGGGCCAGAATGGTCAGCGGGGATCCGCCTTTCACCACCGGAACCTTCATCCGGTAGGTGAAGGGAACCATCTCGTTGCTGGAGCCGAATCCGCGGTTCGTCAGGCCAAGAGGATTGTAGGTCGAGTCGCCGTCCGGACCGTCCTCGCGGGTGGTGTAGAGGGTGGAGCACTCGACGCCATTCTGCTGCAGGGTGATAGCAGCGTCTGGCCAGAGCGTGGAAAGCTCGGGCGTGCGGTAGCTGAAGATGTAATAGCCTCCAGCCGGCACGATGACGCTGCTCAGCTCGCTACCGTATTTGTAAAAACCCGTCTGATACGAGCCATCGGGCCCCGTGGCGTATTGGTAAAGATAAGCGCTTGCGGGAAAACTCGACGTGAAATTGCGGGCGGCGCCGGCTGCAGTGTTGTCATTGAGCATGACCACCATGGTGACATCGTTGGAGGCGGTGCGGACGGTCGTGGTCCCATCGGCATTGCGGTTGTCGCGGCGCTCGTAGGCGAGAAAGTCGTTGTCGCCAAAGAGCCCGCTCTGGAAACCGCGGGCGAAGTCGCCGTTGATTCGGGCCAAATTGGGAATACGCGGGTCGCCCCATTGCCCGAGGTAGGCGGTGTTGGCATTGCGGGGGAAGGCGCCGCCGGAGTCGCCGAGAACCTGCGAGTGCGTGTTGCCGTCCGAGTAGACAAGCCCGAGTCCCTCGCGGGTGTAATACATCGCGTGCTGAAGTTGTCGCTGGGCGGCGTAGTCATTGTCGTGGCTGGTGGCATGCATCACGCCGAGTGCCGGGGAAAACCCGCCACCACCGGGACTGTCCAAGCCGTAAAGCGTGGCACTCGGGTTGCCGAGCACGCCATTGAGTTTGCTGCGGAGATCGTTGTCGACCAGACGCATGCCGGCGTTCCAGTAACCGGAGTATGGGGGCGGCGAACCGAGATGCTCGCCGAAGACCATGGCGTCATCGCGCGGCCTCTCGGCATCGAAGAGCGAGTCGCGCAGGTTCGTGTCGGTGAAGCCGCGGGTCTGGTGGAACTGCCACTGGATTCCGCC
>JBAXCT010000043.1:0-11381 GCA_037141375.1 Chthoniobacterales bacterium
CGCAGTTCAAAAAGGAATGGAACGTCAACCCGCCGGTCACCTGCGGAGGATGCCATCGCTGATATGAAACGCATTCTACCGCATCCCGAACGTCCCGCGCAGCCCGCGCTCTGGCGCAGCCTCGATGAATTCTCGTCCACGCCGGAGTTCTCCGCAGCGCTGGAGCGGGAATTCCCGCAGGGCGCGGCCGAGTGGCAAGGTGGGGAGCTTTCCCGCCGCAGTTTTCTCCAACTCATGGGCGCATCCATGGCGCTGGCCGGCGTCGGCCTCACCGGATGCCGCCGCCCCGAAGCCTATCTCGTTCCGTTCACCCGCGGCGCCGAGTGGACCATCCCCGGAAAATTTCTCTACTACGCGACGACGCAACCACGCCGCCAGGGCGCTATGCCGCTTATTGCCACGACGAGCGACGGCCGCCCGACCAAGCTCGAAGGCAACCCGCTGCATCCGATTAGCAATGGCGCGACCGATGCATTCGCCCAGGCCTCGGCGCTCGATCTCTACGATCCGAACCGCTCGCGCGTAATCACGGCGGCCGGCACAAAGTCCGATGCCGCCGCGCTGACCGCGAAGCTCGACGAAACCCGCGTTGCGGCCGCCGGCAACGGCGGGGCTGGCCTCGCCTTTCTCGCCGAGCGCACGAATTCGCCGACGCGCGATCGCTTGCTCGCCGAACTGCGCCAGAAGTATCCGCAGTTGATGTGGGCCGAATACGAGACGCTCGGCTCCCAGGAACGCGACGCTGCCGTTGCCGCCTGCTTCGGCGCAGACATTGAGCTGACGCCGGATTTCAGCCTCGCGGACAAGGTGCTTGCGGTCGACAGCGACTTCCTCAACGCATCCTTCAGCGGACTCGATCAGGTGCGCGGATTCATGGCGCGCCGCCGCATCAGCGAGCCGGGCCAACCGATGAACCGACTCTACGTGGCCGAGACGCGCTACACCTCCACTGGAGGCATGGCCGATCACCGCGTGCGCATCAAGCCGTCCGAGGCCGGTCCCTTCCTTCGCGCGCTGGGCAAGGAAGTAGCGGCCCTTACGTCCGACAGCAACCTCACGTCAGTGGTTAACGCGCTGCCCGAAGGAAAACTTTCCTCCGATCCGCAGTGGATCGTCGAATGCGCCAAGGATCTCGCCGCCTCCAAAGGCAAGAGCCTAGTTGTGGTCGGCGACAGCCAACCCGCCGCGGTGCAGGCGCTCGGACTGGCCATCAACGCGGCGCTTGGTGCACCGGGCAACACCTTGAATGGTTCTCGCGCCGAGCGAGCGCCCGCCGCGACCATCGCCGAACTCGCCGCCGCCATGCAGGCCGGACGGGTGCAAAATCTTTTCATTCTCGGCGGCAACCCGGTCTACAATGCGCCGGCCGATCTGCGCTTCGGCGATCTGCTCGGCGGCATACCTTTCTCCCTCCGTCTCGGCATCTACGAGGATGAGACATCAGCCCTTGCCAAATGGCATGTGCCCCAGGCGCACTATCTCGAGAGTTGGAGCGACGCGCGCAGTGCCGACGGGACGGTCTGCGCCGTGCAACCGATGATTCTGCCGCTGTGGAACGGTGTGAATGAGCTCGAGATTCTCAACCGCCTCGCCGGCCATCCCGACCCGATCGGACCGCAGTTGGTCCGCGAAACCTTCGCCACCATTGCATCGGGCGGTGATCTTGAGGCCGAGTGGACAGGATTTTTGCGGCAGGGATTCCTTCCGGATTCCGCTTGGCCTGAGGCCTCGCTCAATTTCAACGCCGCGGCCGCGGCCGCTCTGGCTGCCAATCACCATGCGTCATCCGGCGACGGACTGGAAATCGCCTTCACGCCGAGCACCACGCTCGACGACGGCCGCTATGCCAACAACGGTTGGCTCCAGGAAACACCCGACTTCGCTACCAAACTCACTTGGGACAATGCCGCGCTGGTCAGTCCGGCCACCGCGAAATCGCTCGGACTCTCCACCGGAGAAATCGTCGAACTGTCTGCGGGCGACCGCAAGATTGAGGTCGCCGCACTCATCGCGCCCGGTCATGCCGACGGCGCGCTCAGCATCGCGCTCGGCTACGGCCGGGTGAAAATCACGCACGTGGCCGACAGTGTCGGCTTCAACGCCTATCCGCTGCGCGCCTCGGACTCCATGATGTTCGCGGCGGGCGCCGCGCTCAAGCGCACCGGGCGCACGTACAAATTTGCCGAGACCCAGCAGCACCAGAGCATGGAGGGTCGCGATCTCGTGCGGGAAGGAACGGCCGAGCGCTATGCGCAAGAACCGCAGTTTGCGCAGATCATGGGGATGGACGGACACATCCCGCCGAACAACTCGCTTTTCACCCACCCGCCCCTCACTTCGCCGGAGCAGTGGGGCATGACAGTCGATCTCAGCACCTGCATGGGTTGCAACGCCTGCGTCGTTGCCTGCCAAGCGGAGAACAACGTGCCCATCGTCGGCAAGGATCAGGTCAGCCGCGGTCGCAACATGGCGTGGATCCGCATGGACCGCTATTTCGCCGGCGACGAGAACGATCCCGAAATGCTCCCGCAGGCCATCATGTGCCAGCATTGCGAAAACGCGCCTTGCGAAACGGTCTGCCCGGTCAACGCCACGGTGCACAGTGAGGATGGGCTCAACCTGATGGCCTACAACCGCTGCATCGGCACGCGATATTGCGCGAACAACTGCCCTTGGAAGGTCCGACGCTTCAATTTCTTCGACTACAACCAACGCCCGCTCGACCAACTCTACTTCGGCCCGCTGGCCAAAAAAGGCATGGCCGAGAGCGTGCAGATGTCGAAAAACCCGAACGTCACAGTCCGCATGCGCGGCGTGATGGAAAAATGCACCTATTGCATCCAGCGCATCGAGGAGGCCCGCATCACGCAGGCGGTGCAGGCCGGTCCGAGCGACAAGTCGAAGGTTCCGTTCCCCGAGATCAAGAGCGCCTGCCAGCAGGCCTGCCCCTCGGAGTCGATCGTCTTCGGCAACATCAGTGACCCGGAGAGCAGCGTCGCCAAGCTGAAGAAGGAGCCGCGCAACTACGAGATGCTCAAATACCTTAATGTCACTCCGCGCACGACCTACCTCGCGCGCATCAAGAACCCGAACATGTCCATGCCGGGCGCGGACAAAGTCGGCTGGGCCAACGGGCATCCGCACCATGGCAGCGGGCACGGCGGGGAATCCCAAGGCAACGAAACGCATGGCGCACCGGCCGGGCACGCGACGGAGGCGCACGGATCCTGATTATGGCCGACGCGATCATGCAGAGCCGCGAGGCCGCCGCGAAACGCATCGAGAGGGCACCGCTCGTGACGAGCAACCGCTCGATGGCGTGGATTACCAACCACGTTGCCTCGGTGACGGAAAAAAGCGCACCCAACTGGTGGTGGGTTCTTTTCACCATCAGCGCCTCGCTCGCCATGGTTAGCGTTTTCTGCATCGGCTACCTCATCTCGACTGGCGTCGGCGTGTGGGGATTGAACCATCCGGTCGGCTGGGCGTGGGACATCACCAACTTCGTGTTCTGGATCGGTATTGGCCATGCGGGCACACTCATTTCCGCGATCCTTTTCCTCACGCGGCAGAAGTGGCGCACCTCGATCAACCGCGCAGCCGAGGCCATGACTCTGTTCGCCGTGGTCTGCGCCGGCATTTTCCCGCTCATCCACGTCGGCCGCATCTGGATGGTCTGGTTCCTTGCACCGGTGCCTAATAGCAACGCGATCTGGCAGAACTTCCGCAGCCCGCTGCTCTGGGACGTGTTTGCCGTCTCGACCTACTTCACGGTGTCGATCTTGTTCTGGTTCACCGGTCTGGTGCCCGATCTTGCCACGCTGCGCGATCGCTCGAAGACAAAGCTGCGCAAATTTTTCTACGGCATCCTCGCCCTCGGTTGGCGCGGAGGCAACCGCCAGTGGAAGCACTACGAGATGGCTTACCTCATCCTCGCTGGCTTGAGCACGCCGCTTGTGCTCTCGGTGCACTCGGTCGTGTCCTTCGACTTCGCCACCTCGGTCATCCCCGGATGGCACACCACCATCTTCCCTCCGTACTTCGTCGCCGGCGCCATCTTCGGCGGGTTTGCCATGGTGCTGACCATCATGCTCCCGGCGCGCGCCATCTTCGGCCTGCACGACTTGATCACCGACGACCACGTCGACAAGATGTGCAAAATCATCCTGCTGACCGGCTCGATCGTCGGATACGCCTACGCGATGGAGTTCTTCATCGCGTGGTATGGCGGCAATCTCTACGAGCAGTATGCCTTCATCAACCGCGCGACCGGACCTTACTGGTGGGCCTACTGGTCGATGATCTTCTGCAATGTCGTCTCGCCGCAGCTGTTCTGGTTCCGCTACTTCCGGCGCCACGTCATCTGGGTCTTCATCGTCTGCAACTTCGTCAACGCCGGCATGTGGTTCGAGCGCTTCGTCATCATCGTGACTTCGCTGCATCGTGACTTTCTGCCCTCGAGCTGGAACATGTTCCATCCGACTTGGGTCGACGTCTGGACGTTCGTCGGCACCTTCGGGATCTTCCTCACCCTCTTCCTCGTGTTCATCCGCTGGCTGCCGATGATCTGTATTTTCGAGGTCAAGGCCGTGCTGCCCGAGGCGGATCCGCATCACGGGCATGACACGCACCACGCCGAAACCTCCGCTTTGCCTGGAGGGAACCACTGACATGGAACGCGTCGGCAACACCTCTTCTCAACCCTTCGCCATCGCCGCCGAAGTGGCGTCCGCTTCTGCGCTCTACCATGCGGCGGAAAAAGTGCGTGACGCCGGCTACAGCCGCTGGGATGTCTATTCGCCTTTCCCCATCCACGGCATGGATCAGGCCATGGGCCTGAAAAAATCGTGGCTCAGTGCCCTCGTTTTCTGCGGTGGTTTGACTGGGCTCACCTTGGCTGCGGCGCTGACCTTTTATCCGTCGACGATCGAATATCCGCTCGTCGTTGCCGGTAAGCCGGTCAATTTCTTCACCGTGCCGGCCTTTTTCCCGATCATGTTCGAGCTGACCGTGCTGCTTTCGGCCTTCACTGCCACGTTCGGCATGTTCGCGATCAACGGATTGCCGCGCTGGAACCACCCGATCTTCAACTGGGACCAATTTAAGAAGGTGAGTGACGATGGGTTCTTCCTCGCCATCGAGGCGACGGATCCGAAATTTGACGAGGAGGCCACGCGCGCGATGCTCGAGGGTCTCGGGGCCAAACATATCACGATGGTTTACGACGACTGATATGCTGCGCTACTTTTTCATCGCCCTCGGGCTTTGCCTCGTGCTGATCGTTGCTGTCGCGGGTTTCCGCGGACAAAAAGGCAAGAAGCCGCCGATCGAGATTTTTCCGGATATGGACCACCAGCCGAAAGTGAAGGCCCAGGTGCCGAGCAAGTTCTACGCCGACAACCGCGGCAACCGCCTGCCCGTCGCGGGCACCGTTCCGCTCGGCTACGAGATGCCGGTTTCGAAGGAGAATCCTTTCCCCGAGGAAGGCAAGTACCGCTCGGTCCGTTTCTCCGCGGGCACGGATTATCTTAACACTGGAAGGTTCGATGAGCGGTGGGGTACGGGAATCCCGATGCCGGTCACGGCCGAACTGATGCAGCGCGGCCATGATCGCTACACGATCTACTGCGCGGTCTGCCATGGGGCAAGCGGCGGCGGCAATGGGATCGCCGGCCAATACGGACTCGTCGCCATCGCGAGCTACCACCAGGACCGCCTTCGCGAAATGGCTGACGGCGAAATCTTCAACACGATCACACTCGGCAAGAACACCATGCTCGGCTACGGCGCGAACATCCCGGTCAACGACCGCTGGGCCATCGTCGCCTATGTGCGCGCGCTGCAACTTGCGCAGACCGCGACACTCTCCGACGTGCCGGCGGAAGAGCGCGCCAAACTGGAGGCCCAGCCATGAGCGCACCCGAGACGAAAGTGAGCACGAAGGAATACTTCGATTACCAAGGCTTCGGCGGTAAGCTTATCTTCACTGCCGTGCTGGCCGTCATCGCCCTCGGCCTCGCTGCCTGGGGCGCGTTCAGCTCCCCGAAGCAATTCGCCTTCTCCTGGCTCTTCGCCTTCACGTTCTTCTTCACCATCTCGGCGGGCTCGCTCTTCTGGATCCTCGTTCACCATGCGGTGGATGCCGACTGGAGTGTCGTCGTCCGGCGCCAACTGGAAAACGTCGCCTGGCTTTTCCCCGTGCTGGCCGTGCTCTTCATTCCGATTGTCCTCAACGCGCACACGCTCTTCAAGTGGATGAACATCGCGCCGGGTGTGGATCCCTTGCTCGATGGCAAGTCAGCTTATCTCAACCAGCCGTTCTTTTGGGCGCGCGCCGCGTTTTATTTCCTCTTCTTCAGCACCGCTATCTTCCTGCTGCGCCGCAACTCGCTGCGGCAGGACAAGGACGGGGACGCGCGCTACACGTGGTCCTCGCGCAAAATGGTCTTCCCGATGCTGCCGCTGTTCGCACTCTCGCTGACCTTCGGTGCCTTCGACTGGCTCATGGGCCTGGACTATCACTGGTTCTCGACCATGTGGGGCGTCTACATCTTCGCCGGATCGGCGCTTAGTTCCATGTGCGTCCTGGTCCTGCTCGTCACGGCGCTGCGCAGTGCTGGCTATCTCCAGGGTGTCGTCTCGATCGAGCACTACCACATCATGGGCAAGCTCATGCTGGCCTTCACGGTGTTCTGGGCCTACATCGGCTTCAGCCAATACATGCTCATCTGGTATGCCAACATTCCGGAAGAGACCGTCTATTTCCTGCGCCGCAACACCGGCAGCTGGAACACGCTGAACATCATCCTCGTCATCGGCCACTTTTTCATCCCGTTTGTCATCCTCCTCTTCCAAGCGACGAAGAAAAAACCGCGTCTTCTCTGCTCGGTGGCGGTGTGGATCCTTTGCATGCACCTGCTCGACATGTATGTCATCGTGCTGCCCAGCTACCATGAGGCCGGATTCGATCCGAGTTGGCTCGACTTGGTATGCTTCGTCGCGGTCGGTGCGACGATGGCCGCGATTTTCATGAAACGCCTAGGCGACGTGCCCCTCTGGCCCTTGCGCGATCCGCGGCTGGCCCGATCCCTGAGCCTGAAAAACTGATGGAAAGGACCAAACAGCACGGCGCCGCCCGGGGCAAGAGCATCTGGCCGATGTTCATCGGTGCTTTTGTGCTCTTCGCGCTCTTCGCCGTTTTCGTCCAGTGGATGCTGGCCACCACCGATCGCGCCGCGTTCGATGAGGATGGCATCCGGGCCAAGGAGCGCTACGAGATCCTCAAGAAGGTGAACGACGAGAGCGCCAGCCTGACCACGACCTATGGCTGGGCCGATAAGGCCAAAGGCTTGGTTCGTATCCCGCTCGACCGCGCGACGGACTTGGCCGTGCAGAAACTTTCCGCGCAGGGCGAACCCAAGCCGGCCGCCGCAGTGGATCCGACCGTGCCGCACGCCTCGGCCCTCAAGCCCGGGGGACTGGCTGCGCCGGAACCGACTCCTCCTCCTTTCAGCGCCGTAGCCGAAGTGCTCCCCGACTCGCCGGCTACCAGCGCCCCGGAGGTGCCCGCACCATGAACGCCCTTGTCTACATTCTCCTCGCAGCCGGACTCATCTTTTTCGGCGGAACGACCCTGGCTGCGTTCTACTGGGCGGCGAGCAGCGGCCAGTTTCGCAATCTGGAGGAAGGATCCCGTTCCATCTTCGACGGAGATGAACCCGTCGGGACAGCCACCGACGTCTTTGCCGACAAGAAGGCTAGTCGCCCACTGCACCGGGCTTCGGCGGGGAGGACATTTAGCACATGAGCATGACCTTTGATCATCCCGTCACGACGCCGGAGCTAGACAAAGCCGAGCGGGCCCTCATCGACGAGTCCACCCGCATTCCTGTCCTTCTTTTCTACGGATCGGCAGTCTTCTGGTTGCTGATCGGAACACTCTTCGCGCTGCTGGCTTCTTTCAAGATGAACGCGCCCCATTTCCTCGACCAGTGGGGCTGGTTGACCTTCGGCCGCGTCCGTCCCGCGCACCTTAACGCCGTGGCCTACGGGTGGGCCTCGCCCGCCGGCATCGGCACCGCTCTCTGGCTCATGGCTCGCCTGTGCCGCGTGCCTCTGCGCAACTCGGGGCTGCTCATCTGCGCCGCTATCTTCTGGAACATCGGCATCTTGTTGGGAATCTTTGGCATTCTCTCCGGTGATGGACGTTCGATCGAGTGGCTCGAGTTCCCGAACTACGCGAGCTTCATGCTCTTTGTCGCCTTCGGCCTCATCGCCGTGTGGGCGGTCATCATGTTCCGCTTCCGCAGGCCCGGCCATGTCTACGTCAGCCAGTGGTATCTGCTCGCCGCGTTTCTCTGGTTCCCGTGGCTTTATTCGACGGCCAACATCCTCCTCAATTTTGAGCCGATTCAGGGCGGCGCCCAAGGCGCGGTCAACTGGTGGTATGGGCACAACGCACTGGGACTCTGGTTCACGCCGATCGGACTCGCCGCCGCCTACTACCTCATTCCGAAAGTCCTCGGCCGTCCGATCCACAGCTATTACCTGAGTATCCTCGGGTTCTGGTCTCTCGCGCTTTTCTACAGTTGGAACGGAATGCACCACCTCATCGGCGGGCCCTTCCCCGCTTGGTTGGTCAGCGCCAGCGTGGTGGCCAGCATGATGATGTTCATCCCGGTCATCACCACGGCGATCAACCACCATATGACGGTCCGTGGCAATTTCCATGCGCTCAAGTGGAGCCCGACCCTGCGCTTCACCGTCTTTGGCGCGATGTGCTACACGCTGTCGAGCGTGCAGGGAATCTTCATGGCCATCCCGAGCCTCAATAAAGTCACCCACTTCACGCACTACACTGTCGGCCATGCGCACCTGGGGCTTTACGCCTTTTTTACCATGATCATGTTCGGCTCGATGTATTATATCCTGCCGCGTGTCGTGGGATGGGAGTGGCCTTCCGCCCGGCTCATCCGCTGGCACTTCTGGCTCTCGGCCATCGGCATCGGCGTGATGGTTATCGCGCTGACCATCGGTGGCCTTCTCCAGGGCTTGGCCTTGCTCGACCCTGGCGTCACATTCATGGCCTCGCTCGATTACGCGAAGCCCTGGCTGCTACTGCGCAGTGGTTCGGGGATCCTCCTGACTGGAGCGCATATTGTTTTCGCCGTCAGCTTCACCCTCCTCGTCCTCAAGACAGGAAAGCGTCGCGAGGGTCCGACGCTCTTCGGCACCGATCAAGGGGAGCAACCTGAGGCACTCATCCCATGAACAGGATGCCGGTCATCGTCATCGGGGTTTTTCTCACGTTCCTCAGCTCGTGGATCGGATTGGTGGCCTATCCGTATTTCGCGCTCGGCCGCTTCACGCCATTCACCGCCGAGGATACCGGCGACATCAACCCGCCTCCGCTCTCCGGCCTCGCCGTGATGGGTCAGCGCGCCTACGCGTCCAGCGGCTGTGTCTATTGCCACAGCCAGCAAGTGCGGCAGGTGGGATACGGATCCGACCTCGAGCGGGGGTGGGGATCCCGTCCGACCGTGGCGCGCGACTACATGCGGCAGAACCCGGTATTTTTGGGTACCATGCGCACAGGGCCGGACCTCGCCAACATCGGCGCGCGTCAACCCAGTTCCATGTGGCATCACCAGCACCTCTACCAGCCCACGGTCGTCAGTCCCGGATCGATCATGCCCTCGTTTCGCTATCTTTACCGCACGCAGAAAATCGAGGGCCAGAGATCGGCCAACGCGATCGACCTTCTGCCGCCCGACGCGCCCGCCGACGGCTACGAGGTTGTGCCGACTTACGAGGCTGAGGCGCTGGTCGCCTACTTGCTTTCGTTGAACCGTAACTACCCGCTGCCGGAGGCTCCGGAACCGCCGCAATGATCGACGATCCCCATCAAGAGCCACGGCCCGACACGTTCGAGGCAAACCGCGAGGGCGATGAGCTCAACGTGCGCGATGTGCACGGCGCGATCCTGCGCGAGAAGGATGATCCGCGCGATGGCTACGAGCCGATCCCGCTTTGGTTGGTCTCCTTCTTTATGGCCCTCGTCTTCTGGGGCGGCGCTTATCTTGCCTTCAACAGCGGCGGCTTTGAGTCAACCGTGTTCAATCCTGCGCAGGTCTCCTGGGCTGGCGGCGGAGGCGCGCCCAAGGCTCCACCCGATCCGAAGGTCGTGGGCAAGCGCCTCTTCACCGCCAATTGCGTCGCTTGCCACCAGGCGACCGGACTCGGTGTGGCTGGACAGTTTCCGCCTCTCGTCGGCAGCGAGTGGGTGCTCGGCGAGGATGGGCATGGCGACAATCACCTGGTCCAGATTCTCCTGCATGGATTGCAGGGGCCAGTGAAGGTGAAAGGTGCCCCCTACAACGGGGCCATGCCCGCGTGGAAACAGCTCAAGGACGACCAGATCGCCTCCATCCTCACCTACATCCGCAGCGAGTGGGGTAACAATGATCCGCCGATCACGGCCGACCAGGTCGCCAAGATCCGCGAGGAAACAGTTGCGCAGACCGAACCCAACACGCAGACACTCTTGCAAGCTATCCCTCCCGTGCAGTTTGAAGCGGCTGTCGCACCGGCTGCGCCGGCCAAGGACAACGCACCACCGCCTGCCGCCCCGGCACCCGCGACCGCACCCGGCGCATGACCATGAAATCCACTCTGACCAAAATTTTGCTCTTCGCCGCGCTCGTGCTGCTGGTCGGCCTGGCGGATGTGCCGGCCGCCGTGCGTGATTCAAATCTGTACTGGGCGCCGGAATGCGTGACGGTCGGCGGACAAAAAACCGATAGCCTGCTGAATTTTATTTTTTATCTCACCGGCTCGGTCTTCCTGCTCACGCAGACCGTTTACATCTACTACCTGGTGAAGTACCGCAAGCGCCCCGGATCGAAGGCCTACTACAGCCACGGCAACAACAAGCTCGAGTTCGTATGGACGGCGATCCCCACGGCGATCTTCATAGGCTTGGTCATCTACAGCAACCGGCTGTGGAACGAATTCCACAGCGAACCTCCCGCCGATGCCATCAAGATCGATATCGTCGGATACCAGTTCGGCTGGGATATGCGCTATCCAGGTGCGGACGGCAAGCTGGGCAAAGTGGACACCAAGCTTTACTCGCAGGACAACAAGTTCGCTCTGGTTCCGGACGACACCTCGGGGTCCGACGATTTTTCCAGCACCGAGTTGGTCATTCCGGTCGGCAAGCCGGTGCACATCTACCTGCATTCGCGGGATGTCATTCATTCGTTCTACGTGCCCCAGTTCCGCATCTACCAGGCGGCCGTGCCCGGGCGCACCATCGCGTGGGTCTGGTTCCAGACGATCAAGACGGGAGAATTTCAGTTGGCCTGCAGCCAGATTTGCGG